>JBGTJG010000112.1:0-4471 GCA_041745235.1 Ferruginibacter sp.
TTTCCTTCATCAGAACTATAACCCTTGCCAATACCAACTGTAAACGCAACACTACTGCACCTTGTCCAACCACCGAAGTATGCAACCAACTCATCATTATGTCGGAGTACTGATGTTGGATAGGTCCCAAATTCGTCAAACGTACCGGGCGCACCCAATTCAAAGATTGGCTTTTCTGAAAATCCTATTATTTCTAAAAGATTATTCCGCTTAACATCTACATAGGCTGTGTAGCTCACATATTGCCCGGTAACAGGATCACGGGGAGGGCGACACGCAAAGTATATCCTCACAAAATCATCAAACACCAGTGTGGCAGGCGCCTGTGCAAACTCCTTAAGCCATGGGATATCGGTTATTGCAGTAGGATCAAATACCCTTCCCATCTTTTCCCAGTTAAACATAGACAGTAATATTAAAATATTGTAAACTTGCTGTTCAGGAGATCCTTAACCGAATCTTTTGAATTGAACATCATTACGTCAATTATTGATAAAGAAGGCACAAATGCAGTGTTGAACTGCGGATAGCTGATATCATTTGCTTTTAAAAACTGCAGGTCGATCCCTTCTTTCTTAAAATCATCCTTATCATATAATGCAACTCCGCCAACCGGATTTAGATAAGTCTTCGCACTTCTAGCTTTGCAGATGCTGATCACCTTTTCTTCAGCTTTCAATGTATGGTTAATTTCAATTGAAGATGATATGACAAAAGAAGCCGGTATCTCTAAATATTCTTTTAGCAGTGTCAATGAATTAAAAATGAATTTAAATAAATTCATCTCTCCGAATAAGATGCATTTCTCAATAACAGGATAAACTATATCAAAACAAGGAGCTTTTTTGTAGGATGCTGTTATCCTATTCAGCATCTTCTTTCTTTCAATTGCCCAGGTATCTGCCAGCCACCGATCTTTTATATCGAGATAGTCTGAATCTTTTTTAAGCGGGGCAGTAATGTAAATAGCTGATCCGTTATCAAGTATCCTGTTCCTGTTGATCCATCCTTTTTTTGAAAATTGAATATTATCATACACTACAAACTCATCTGCCGCATTCATTAATTGGAAATATCCGATATAAGGGAACAAATAGGGTTGCATGATGCCGATTTTCACTGGTAAATATACTATGTGTTATTAAGGAATTAAATTAAAAGCATGTTTTGATAAGATTTGCGATTTTCACTACATCAGCAAGCTCTAATTCATAGTACGAAGGCAGTGCCAAAGCTCTCATACTAATTGATTCTGATATCGGACAACTTTCTCCCCGGTAATGGGGTAGATTATTGAGTGATGGATAAAAATATCTTCGGGTAGTAATTCCATTTTCCAAGAGGACAGACCTTATTCTGAGCAATCTTTGCTCAGAATCCATTATTACCGGATGATAGCTGTAATTATAAACAGTACCCGTTATTGATTCCGGCCTTTGGAGGGGAAGATGGCAAAGCAAACTATCATACAAGTCGGCTATGAGTTTCCGTTTTTGAATAAATTTTTCAGTTAACGGCAATAAACACAAACCCATTGCTGCATGAAATTCTGAAGCCTTTCCATTTATCCCTATTGAATAATAATCATC
Organism: Ferruginibacter sp.; assembly: GCA_041745235.1. Taxonomy (GTDB): domain Bacteria; phylum Bacteroidota; class Bacteroidia; order Chitinophagales; family Chitinophagaceae; genus Ferruginibacter. Next base: position 1,590 of record JBGTJG010000112.1, read on the forward strand.
GCCGGAGTGCCCGAACTGCCTGTATAATAAAATTTTGTCAGCAAGTTCATCATCATTGGTAATTATTGCGCCTCCTTCTACTGTATGAAAAAGCTTGGTAGCATGAAAACTGCAGGTTGCTATATCCCCAAATGATAAAACCTGTTTGCCCTCGAGTGCAGAACCAAATGCGTGTGCCCCGTCATAAATTACTTTTAGATTATTCTCTGCAGCAATTTTTTGAATTACATCTGCATTACATGGGTTACCGTATACATGTGTTGCTAATATTCCGCTTGTATTTTTATTTATAAGTGGCACTATTTTTTCAGGATTAATATTAAAATCTGAATTATTAATATCGGCAAATACAGGTTTACATCCTTCCCATAAAATTGAATTCGTGGTAGCAACATATGAGAAAGGAGTTGTTATGATCTCCCCTTTCAGATTCAGTGCTTTTATTGCAATCTGCAAAGCTACAGTACCGTTATTTACATAAAATAAATGTTTAACTCCTAAATAATTCCGAAGTTTCTCTTCCAGCTCTAAAACCAAAGGCCCATGATTTGTTAACCAGTTCGTTTCCCATATTTTATCTAAATATTTTTGGTATTCTTTTTTATGAGGGAGATATGGTTTAGTAACGTTTATCATAATGGAGTTATTAATAAAACAGTCAATATTTTTTCATTGGCACAGGTGGTTTCCCGCATAGCCGTTCGTGCTCTTTATCAAGATATGTTTCTCCTTTATTTAAACTTGCCATAAAAACATCATAAGAGCGGGCATAGGCTTTATGAGTATTGATATTGTATTTGTACCAATGCAAAACAGCTCTGTAATCAACCCCAAGATGTTTAAATAGTGTTTTCAGGATTCTTAATTTTGACTTGATTGTCAAAAAAGGTTTAGAGTAAAGAAATTTAAATTGCCTGTACCTGAAATACATTGCAGTAAAACTTCTTTTAAATGTAAAGTCAGCATCTTCCACATGATAATGAAAGACCTTTGATTTATAATTATATACCAAAGCATACCCTGCAATAATCGCTTCCCTTGCCCAGATGGCATCCTCACTATATGATGTTTTCTGAAAAGGCAATGCAAGAAGATTTTTTCTTCTGTACATAGCATTTACATCATCCCATCCGCAAATATTTTTTTTTTGTTCAGGAGGTAATTGTTCAAACAAATGGGCAGTTTTAAATTGATACCTGTTTAATACCGGTTCGGAAACCGCATTATACCACTCCACAGGGTTTTTATCTGTCTCATGCGGTACTACTTGCCGGCCGCAAACACCCGCCACCTCATCATCTGTAAATCCCCTGAGCAGTTCTTCTATCCAATATTCATTATAAGGCCTTGCATCACCAACAGTTAACAGCACAAATTCGCCAGTTGCTTTCCGCACTCCCAGATTTCGGGTTTCCCCGTGATTAAATTCAGAACCCGGTATTTCGATCAATATAACCTGCTGATAATTTTTTACAATCTCAATCGTACCATCGGTTGAACCTGAATCGATCACAATGATTTCATTTACCGATACAGATTGAGATAATATTCCATCTAAACATGCGTTTATTTTCAATGCTTCATTCTTAACAGGAATGACAACAGATACAGATGGAGTGTTTTGCATTTTTATATAAGTTTCTTCCACGCCGGCGGCATATTTTTTTCAATCTCAATATGCTGAAACTTACTCCCCTGTCTCGGCCCTTTGGCTTTGGCATCCTCCACCATCCGTTCGATCCCCTCCTTAAGGGTTATATTTTTAATGAGGTGCCCAAAGTATTTATGCACTTTGCCGTGATCGCTGTATGCATGTACTACTTCATTTCTTTCATCTAAAAACTCCAGCAATTCCGGCACATTAAAGGATTCACACACTAATGTTGCCAGCTCTTTAACTGTATATGGCGTATCTGCGCCGATATTAAATATCTCGTTATATGCTTCGGCCATTTCAATAGATTTAGCAATAACCGGAGCCACATCATCAATATGGCTGAAGGCCCTTGTTTGCATGCCATCACCGAATACCGTCAGCTTTTTACCCTGCATTATCTGGTTCATAAAAATACCAACCACATTTCTGTAAGGGTCACCTATGTTTTGTCTCTCTCCGTAAACATTATGGGGCCGAAAAATTATATAATTAAGGCCAAACATTTCATGGGCTGATTTCAGATCCAGCTCAACCGCTAATTTGGAAATGCCGTATGGATCTTCTGCTGCCGGCATCAGATCCTCCGTCATAGGCAGTTGATTTTTTCCATATACCGCAATGGAAGAAGTAAACACAAAACATTTTACTGTTCCTGTATTTACAGCTGCATTAATAAGGTTAATACTGCCAATCAGGTTATTGGTATAATTAAACCGGCGGATAAAATGGCTTAGTCCTTCAGCCGCATAGGCAGCGAGATGAAATACATAAGCAAACTGATGTTCAGTAAAAAGTTGATTTACCAATTCCGCATCATTGATCGTGCCCTGAATAAATTCAGCTTTCGGATTAACGTTATCCCTGAAGCCACCTGAAAGATCATCAAATGCAACTACTTCGTAACCTGCATTTATCAGATGATCACAAACATGCGAGCCTACAAAACCTGCCGCTCCTGTAACTAAAACTTTTATTTTCATTTTTTAACAGATTATAGTACCTGAATACTTGATCATTCCCACAGTATTTTCTGTCGGGGGTATCAGTGAATTTATCGCTGCATTTATTTTATTCTTGATAAACGGGAGCTTGTACAATTTTAATTTACGGACCCGCAAATAATTATAAATTTTCTTTGCTTCCGGCTGTGTAATAATGTCACTGAGGATACAGAATTCTAAAAGTTTCTCCCCTTCATTAAAATAATTGCTGTTAAAGGAGCTTA
>JBGTJG010000113.1:0-5070 GCA_041745235.1 Ferruginibacter sp.
GATTAGATTAAAATTGAAAAATGCAATTTTAAGTTACCTGAACCAAGTCAATTAATCTACTGCATTGCATATCCGGTTTAGCAGTTTTATATCCTTCCGCAAATAGTTTGTAATTTCATTTCTCCATGAATATTACTATTATAGGTTCCGGGAATGCAGCGACTGTACTTGCAAAATTGATAGTATCGAAAGGACATCAAATCAGGGATATCGTTGCACGTAATCTGAAGTCAGCTGTAGAGTTAACAGCCCAAATAGGCGGCAAGCCCCGCACTATTGTCGATTTTATTCCTGAAAATTGTGAGCTTATCATTGTGGCATTATCTGATAATTCGGTGCCTGATGCTATTGCAGGAATTGATTTTAAAGAAATACCCATTGTTCATACGGCGGGATCAGTTTCTATTCATGTACTTAAAAATAATGCAGCCAACTACGGCGTGTTGTACCCCTTGCAAAGCCTTAGGAAAGAAATGCAGGACATTCCGCCAATACCGTTCCTTATTGAAGCTAATAACGAAATCACAGAAAGGTTAATTCACGAATTCGCATGTACAATCAGTGATAATGTAAAAACTATAGGCGAAGACGACAGATTACGTCTGCATGCTGCGGCAGTTGTGGTTAATAATTTTACCAATTATCTGTATACACTTGCTGAAAACTTTTGCCTTCAGGAAAAACTTGATTTTACTTTATTGAAACCACTGATACAGGAAACAGCAGATCGGATAGTGAATCAATCTCCGGCAACTTTACAAACAGGACCTGCAATTAGAAATGATGTCGCTACAATTGAGAAGCATCTTGCCTTGGTGAAAGATTATCCGGAATTGCGAAATGTGTACGATGTTATGACCGAAGGGATCAGGAAAAAGTAATTATCCCCGATTGGTCATATTGCCCTTTATGGCACATCTATTTATACGGCATGACAATATCTGTCTGCCATCTATACGGATCCGTCTTTACAGTTGTAACTTCAAAAGGGTTTTTTACATAGACCTCGTATGCGGCAGATGCTTTTTTCTTTCCCCTCTCTTTGACCATTTCATTCAGCGCCTCGTACCCCGCGGCAGTTAATTCATACGGCCCGAAAAAATGCGCTACAAATGCACTGTCACCGGTAGTTCTTCTTATTGATATGCCTTTAATCGCCTTTGCCGGAGCCTTATCTACGGGTAACCCCGCTTCAAAACTGTAATATGCCTTTTGGGTATTATACCATGCCATCGGCTGCCCGATTATTTTTAAATTGCTTACCCGCGCTGCGGCCGGCAGTTTCCGGTTAAAGATCTCATTCAGTTTTGCGCTCATACCCGCACTTGTAGCAGCTGTATCTTTCACAGTAAGAACGATCCTCTTTAGCTCAATGGTATCTATGATGTTTATAATGGGACCCTTCATTGCTTTGCCGCTGTCCACCGCAGATCGCTCTTTTTTAATGAGGGGCGCGGCTATGGGGCCTTCAGCCTTTTCTTCTTTACATCCAATGGCTGAAGAAATTAATAAAAAGACAAAACAAACGAGGAAAGAAATTTTCATGTATGGTCAAAAAGTTAAAGAAGGATTCAAAAATAAATACATTTCACAACAATATGAGCCTATTAACTTACAACTAACATTTATGATATGATGTAAATCCTGCTTACCATATGCTCCTAAACATTTTTGTGGTACGTTTGCACCTCGAAAATGATTTATGTATAATATAAGGTTTAAGTTTGAAGAAAAGGGGTTGCAGCCCATAACCGTTTGCGAGGTAGAATCGGGACAATCCATCCTGGAAGTGGCGTTGAAAAATAATATTGATCTTCATCACAATTGCGGCGGCGTGTGTGCCTGCAGTACCTGCCATTTATATCTTGAAAAAGGAGGAGATCTGGTAGATGAATTAAGCGATAAAGAAGAAGATTTCATTGATCGGGCTATCAGTCCAAAACTGAGTTCCAGGCTTGCCTGCCAGTGTATTCTGAGAGATGCGAGCGGAGAAATAGAAGTTATCTTGCCAGATCAGACCCAATTTTTCGGCGAATAAATTAAAATATTCCTTAACCGTAACCTGCTCACCGGGTATCGCAAAAGGAAAGTGATAAATACAATCAGATTATGAGTTTTGAGCTCCCCATACAGTGGAACGATTATGAAGACATTGCTATAAAGCTTTACGAACGCTTCGGTGATGAATTCACCGAGGGAAAAATATACCGCATCCGTTTTACAGATCTCCTGAAATGGGTCTTAGAGATCCCGGCATTTGAAGGTAAACCCGCAGATGTGAATGAGGGCCATTTGGAAATGATCCAAAGCTCCTGGGTGTATGAATGGCGGGACAATCAAAAATAAATTACATGAACATTCTTGCCCGCTTTAAAGATATCCGGCTCTTTGTATTGGATGTAGACGGTGTGCTCACAGACGGCTCGCTGATCTTGCTGGAGAACGGGGAGATGGCCAGAAAGATGAATATAAAAGACGGTTACGCTCTGCAACTCGCAGTAAAAAAAGGTTATGAAATTCTGATCATTTCAGGCGGTGACTCTCAAACGGTAAAATTGCGCCTGCAAAAGTTAGGAATAAGCAATGTTTTAATGCAGGTCACAGATAAAAAAGGTGAGATGCAGAAATTCGTTGCAGAAAAAAAGTTCACCTGGCGACAGGTAATGTATATGGGAGATGATATCCCCGATGTTCTGCCGATGCAAATGGCAGGGGTTGCCTGTGCACCTTCAGACGCCGTCCCTGAGATAAGAAGTATAGCCCATTACATTTCCCCAATAGCAGGGGGCTTCGGCTGCGTAAGAGATGTAATTGAGAAAGTCCTGAAGCTTAACGGTGATTGGAACGACAATCCCGAAATTGCTTCTGTCTGAAGGAGTTATCTTTGTTCTGATAAATCTTTACATTGAAATTAGCTGCCGCATTTTTCTCTCTCATTCGCTGGCCGAATCTCCTCTTCATTGTAATCACACAATCCCTGTTTTATTATTGTGTATACCTGCCCTTGCCCCGGTATGCCCCCGGCGTTCCGGAAAAGATTCTTTTTTTTCTCCTCGTGATCTCTTCTGTTTTTATTGCTGCAGCAGGATATATCATCAATGATTATTTTGATCTGCAAATAGATGTGATAAACAAACCGGACAGGATCGTAATTGACCGGCACATAAAAAGAAGATGGGCTATTGTATGGCACTGGCTTTTATCAGGCATGGGCATTCTGCTTAGTATCTACATCAGCTATAAAACAGGTGTGTGGATCATCACCTTTGTAAATATTCTTTGTGTATTCCTCCTCTGGCTCTATTCAGTTGTATTAAAGAGAAAGTTGCTGGTAGGGAACGTGATCATCTCCCTCCTTACAGCATGGGTGATCGGTGCCGTATATTTCTTTGCCGGTGCAGATCTCATTTCTTTCGAAGACCTGCCGGGACAAAGAGAAACTTTTAATGTGCGGAAGTTCTTTAAATATACCCTGCTCTATGCCGGTTTTGCTTTTATAATGACCCTCATAAGGGAAGTTATAAAAGATATGGAAGATGAGGAAGGTGACAGAAGATACGGCTGCAATACGATGCCGATCGCATGGGGTATACCCGCCTCTAAAATATTTACGGGCGTATGGATAAGCATGAGTATTGCTGCCCTTATAATATTGCAACTGTATGCAGGGTTATCGGGATGGTGGCTTGCTGCAGTATATGTTGTTTTATTTATTTTGGCGCCTTTAATTTTACTTCTTCGACGCCTCATTAGATCCCATACTCCTGCTCACTTTCACAAATTAAGTACTTTAGTAAAGGTGATCATGCTGTTTGGCATCCTGTCTATGCTACTTTTAAAATTTGCTGAATAAGCTCATGGAAAAAATAATCCTTGCATCACAATCTCCGCGGCGAAGGGAATTGCTGCACCTTGCAGAAATTGATTTTGAAGTGATCGTTACCGATACTGATGAAAGTTATCCTGCAGGTTTAACCTTTGAGGAGACAGCCATGCACATAGCAGGTAACAAAGCCCGGGCTATAACAAATAATAATTCCGGCAGAATAATTCTGGCAGCAGATACAATAGTGGTCTGCGATGAAAAAATTATCGGCAAGCCTGAGGACCGGGAAGATGCGTTGCGAATTCTAAAAATTTTATCTGATCAAACGCATCGTGTCATTACAGGCGTTTCCATTTTAAAGGCAAAAAAAGAATTAGCATTCTCAGATACTACTACAGTAAGCTTTCATCCGCTTACTGATGAGCAGATCGTATATTATGTAGATAAATACAAACCTTATGATAAAGCGGGAGCTTATGCAATACAGGAATGGATCGGGGCTATCGGCATTAAAAAAGTGGAAGGTGATTTTTACAATGTGATGGGTTTGCCTATAAGCAGGGTGGTGGCTGCGCTGAGCGATTTCTTGTAAAATAGAATTTTCACATTGAACATTGATTATTGAACATTATACATTTGACTTTATGAATATTCAATAATCAATTCTCGATGAATAATATTCAATAAAAAAACTTTATCCCGTGACCGAAAAACTACTCCAATACATATGGCAGTTCGGGTATTTTAATACAGGTGAACTGAAAACAACTGCAGGAGAAATTTTAGAGATCATACATCCCGGTACGCTCAATACCAACCAGGGCCCGGATTTCTTAAATGCAAAGATCCGGTGCGGGAATACGGTTCTGGCAGGCAGTATCGAAATTCATATCAATACTTCTGAATGGATAAATCACGGCCACAATAAGGATAAAAACTATGATAATGTAATTCTTCATGCCGTATGGATGAATGACATTGAACTGCAAAGACGTTTCCCCACTTTAGAATTGCACAGCAGAATTTCAGGAATGTTCCTGGATAAGTATGCAAACCTTATGCAGGCTAAATTATTCATCCCTTGTGAAGAGCTTATACATCTTACAGATTCATTTACCGTAACAGCATGGAAACACAGGATGCTTGTAGAAAGACTGCAGGAAAAGTCAGGCTATGCGGGTACACTGTTGCTAAAAAACAATCACCATTGGGAGGAAGTTTTCTGGCAATTACTTGCAAAAAAC
>JBGTJG010000114.1:0-3854 GCA_041745235.1 Ferruginibacter sp.
ACTGCGGTTTCAAAACAAAGAAAAAGAAAAAAGAGCAGCCGAATTACTTATTGCAAACGTAGAGTTGGTATTCCAAAATACCGAAAGAGAAAAGCGTGCTGCGGAACTCATAATTGCGAATAAAGAATTAATTTTCCAAAATACCGAAAAAGAAAAAAGACATTCAGAACTGCTCATTGCTAACATGGAATTGATCTGGCAAAATTCAGAAAAAGAAAAACGTGCAGCAGAATTGGTTATTGCAAATTCTGAACTTGTTTTCCAACATGCCGAGAAAGAAAAACGTGCAGCTGAATTGGTCATTGCCAACGGGGAGCTTTTTTTCCAGAATATTGAAAAGGAAAAACGTGCTGCAGAATTAGTGATCGCCAATATAGAACTTGTATTCCAAAAAAGCGAGAAGCAAAAAAGGGCGGCTGAATTAACTATTGCCAAAATAGAACTGGGATTCCAAAATCTGGAAAAAGAAAAACGTGCGCTTGAATTAAGTAAAGCTATTAATAATTTCTCCGCCTTAGAGAATGTAAACAGAGAATTGGAAACGTTCGCGTATGTAGCCAGCCACGATCTCCAGGAACCTCTGAGAACAATTCACATTTTTATTTCACGAATACTACAAAAAGAATATTATAGCTTATCTGAAGGTGCAAAAGAAAATTTTGAAAGAATCCAAATTGCAGCAAAAAGAATGCAGTCCCTCATTCAGGATATTCTTGCTTTTTCAAAACTCAATTCATCCGAAATAATATTTGAAAATACTGATCTCCAATCGCTCACACACGAATTGATCACGGAACTGGAGGAGTCCATTAAAGCAAAAAATGCTATTGTTAAAAGTAACGTTTCCGGTATAGCTAATGTTATCCCTTATCAGTTTCGCCAGTTGCTCCAGAACCTTATATGTAATGCACTCAAGTTTTCTCAGGATGGCACTGCGCCTGTAATAGAAATACAAAACTCTACTGTAAGGTTTACCAAACCTAATAAGGGGAATATTCCCATAGGAAAAACCTATTATCACATTTCGGTCACCGATAACGGGATTGGTATTGATCCGGAATACAGCGAAAAAATATTTGAGGCGTTCCAACGTTTAAACAGCACTTCAACCTATGCAGGCTCCGGCATCGGTCTCTCAATTGTAAAAAAGATTGTAGAGAACCACAATGGCCATATTATCGCAACAGGAGAATTAAATAAAGGAACAACTTTCGATATCTATCTTCCTATTAGCAGAAATTAGGCATTCTATACTTTTTTTAAGCAGGCTTTGGATTTAATTGGTGAGTAAATAGTGAAAATGAAGCGCACAGTTGTATCTTTAGCTTGTTCTCTGCCAAACCAAAGCTTTTCTGCAATAAAACTGATTTATTATGCTGAAGATGATAAAGATGATGCAGAACTTTTTGTGTCAGCAATACAAGAGATCACTGATGATACGGAAATCATCCTATCAACAAACGGTTCCGAATTATTTGGGAACTTAAACGGCAAAGTTCCGCCTATTCCCCAATTCCTGTTTTTAGATTTAAATATGCCGCTTAAATCAGGGCATGAATGCTTAATAGAAATTAAAGCAAACACTTTTTATAATTCAATGCGTGTTATTGTACTCAGTACCAGTTGTACCTCTCATGATATAGACCGCACATTTGTAAGCGGGGCAGATTACTATATATGTAAGCCAAGTCGGTATGATCAATACAGGGCTGCAATAAAAAAAGTGCTCAATGCATCTTATACACGAAAGCCATCAAGGGAAGAGTTTGTTATAAAATAAAGTTCCGGATCCTTCAAAGCCTTGCTCTGCTTTAAAAACGGATTGAATATATAAACACAGCTCAAGCCATTATACATTCGTGGTTTTGATCAGTTATGAGGTTTGCATATATTCCCTCAGCGCATAATGATAAACCGTTTGCCCCGCCTTCACCTTATTTTTATATTCACCTTTGCGGACAGGATCATTATTGATCGCTTTTGCATATGCCACCGCTTCCGCAAATTTGCTTCGCTGCTTTTTTTGCATTTCTGTAGTCGGAATTGAAGTTTTTGCAGGGTATTTTTGTACCACTGTCTTATCTTTATATCGCTTAAAGATCAGTTGTTTTCCGATCTGCCCGCTTAGTCCTTTTCCTATAAAACGGTAGCTTCTGCCATAGTTTAAAGGTAAGAAATACCATAGTATAGGACAGTTTAATGTTCATTTAATCCGCTCACCCTTCGTTGCTAAAGGCATTATAGCGCTTATTGAATTGGGAGCAACGCCACAGACACTACGTAATTGAGTCATCAACTATGCTCCGCTAATATTGTACACGCCCTTTTGGAAGCGCTGTCACATCTCGCCGTAGTTTCAATCGTTTACCGTAAGTTACCTGCCGCCATATCCACTCTACCGGCCCATATTGAAAATACTTGAGCCAAATATTGCTGTAGATTACCTGCAGTACATAAACCCCTATAGAAATAAGGAACACATAAAACACACCCGTTTTTGCACCAAGCCCCAGCCCGATGCCGTAGAAAATAAAAACAGCAATTACAGTCTGCATAATATAATTGGTAAGTGCCATGCGGCCCGGTGCTGCAAAAATTTGCAACCGCTCCCGCCCTTTAGGTTTTAAAAACCACAGGCAGATCGTTGAAGTATAAGCAAGGCTCAGCGGTACCACGCTTAGAGCATAAAATAAGGGGTGCAGTAATCCGATCGGCCCTTCTCCAAGATCATTCATCTCAACATACGCATGCCCAAAGCTGAAGGGCAACCCGATAAGGAAACCCCAACGCTGCACTTTCTTCAGCAACTCTCGGTTTTCTTCTAAGCGGGTATAGATCATTTTTCTGCCAACATAAAAACCAAGCAGGAACATGCCCAACACTTTCGGCAAGCGGTTACTGTCCAGCAATCCTTGCCACCGCCAGAAGAAATTAGCACGATTAGCATCAAACATCGATTGATAGTCTGTATTCAATGCATGCCAATTCCTGAAATTATTTTCTGTTATCCCGTAATAATTACATGTTTCAATAGCTTTTCGCTCAAAGAAATCAGCGGGATTATATTTATCCTTCGTTAAGCCGTGAAAAATATCTAAGAAAACAGGCGAAATAATAAGCACCGCCCACGTAATGAGTATCGTTTTATCTTTCACATTTCTAAACAAAGGCAATAGCATACCCACAAGTGCATATAAAAACAATATGTCCCCTTCCCAGAGCAACACCGCATGGAAAAGGCCGATCACTGCCAATGCCAGCAAGCGACGGTAGAATAACGGCAACCTGCTTTTCCCGTCCGTTCCTTTTTTTAAAAGTATGATCGAAAAGCCTATGCCAAAGAGTAAAGAAAATAAACTGTAAAACTTACCGTCAAAAAAGGCAAAATGAATATAAGGCAGCCATTCATCTATGGAGGCAGTGGACATGGCAGCTTTTATTTCCGGCTTTTGAAAAACATACAAAGAAAGCGGGGGATAGTTTGCCATGCATATCCCAAAAAGTGCAATGCCGCGAAGGATGTCTAAAATATCTTCACGCTCTTTTAAAGGTGCAGGGGTGTAATTATTACTCAAAATGCCAAGTTTTGTTTTGGTAAGAAACTTTGAGTAAAAATATAGAAATATATTAATTCGAAGAGGGTAATGATAAATTCAGATATCCCAATACAAGATTAACTAGCTTTCCATCTTAGTATCTTCTTCAATATCAGGCTCCGCAGAATTTTCATCTGACGGGTCAATATTCCGCGGTGTAACATCAGGCTGCGTGTCAGATTCGGGATCAGCCTGTTCTGATGGTAAGTTACTTTTATTGGACTCTTCCTGAGTGTTAGGAGTGTTTTGAGGGCCGGG
>JBGTJG010000115.1:0-9165 GCA_041745235.1 Ferruginibacter sp.
GAGGTATGCTTGCAAAGAAAACTGACAGGGAAAAATATTCTGACAGGATAAAAACAGGCGGGGGTAATAACAGCCCCGCCGTAAAAGCATGGCTTGTAGCCGGCGAATATGCGTTAGATTATCCGCTCGGCATACAGAATAATTATTCGGAGACCGGTGCGTTCAGTATAACCAATTCCGGTGCTCACAGCGTTTTTACAGAGCTAAAAAAGGGGATGAAAATATCGGTATCCCTTGTAAGAAAAGATCCCATAAATACAAAGGTGTACATGGATCTGTGGCGGCGAGGGGATAGTATTACAAAACAACCCCGGCAGTTCATTGGCGCTGCAGATACTGCAAGTAATATCATGGAATACATTGCTTACAATGATGAGAAGTTGCTCATCAGGTTTCAGAAAGAAATAGGGAACCGCGGGGCATACCAGTTTTTCGTACAGACCGGCCCGGCTTTCATTTTTCCGGTACGTTCCGATGTTAAGAGCAATATCGGCAGTTTATGGGGTGAGCCGCGGGATGGCGGTGCGAGGCGGCATGAAGGCATAGATATATTCGGTCCCAAAAGAGCTCCGCTGGTGGCTGTTGCCGACGGTGTTATATCTGAAGTATCTGATAACCCGATAGGCGGGAAAGTGATCTTCCTGCGACCAAGAGGATCTAAAATAAGGGTATATTATGCCCACTTGGATGAACAATTGGTAGCAGAGGATAAGGAGGTGCGGGCAGGTGAGGTTATAGGTTTGATGGGCAATACCGGAAACGCAATTACTACAGTACCGCATTTGCATTTTGGAATTTATAATAATGCAGGAGGTGCAATAGATCCGTTGAACTTTGTGAAGCCCGTAAAAATTTCACCAAAGAAAGACTATCCTCTTCCGGCAAAAACGGAAATGGTCACCGTAAAGAATGCGATGGTTTACAACAATATTTTACTGAATACTTATTATGTGATACTCCCGAAGAATACATCTGTGGTAACAGAAGCCACCACAGAAAATCATTACAAAGTAATACTTGCAGATGGCCGCAAAGGATTTATTGCAAAAAGTGATATCAAATAACCTGCAGCGCACAGCATTAAAAAACCGCATCAAATAATGATGCGGTGTACTTTTTAAATTGAAAAGCTGATCAATTGGTCCGGTAGATTTTTATCACCCCGTCATTCTCACTGCTAACTATTACAAGGCTTTTTCCTACAGGGCTTTCTGTGGCTGATACAAAAGTAATTCCTTCCGGTGCATCACCGGTATTAAGCATTTTGATAAATACAGGAGATGCAGGTTCTGTTACATCATAAAGTGCAAGCAAATCTGCTCTTTCCATTCCTACGAAAGCGATCATCTTATTCCCTACCATTCCTAATGTGACCCCTTCCGGTTCTGCTCCTTTGTCATCGCTGCGCAGGTCATCATATCTTCCTGTAGCTATGGCTTTTTCATCCAGTTCATTTTTACTGTCCCATACCTGTGTCCCGGTATTGCCGTTCCATACACTGAATGACCGGGCACCCAAAGAGTAGAGTTCATCAAAATCATTGTCAAGACCTGCATCTCCGAGCGTCCTTGTAATATTGAGTCTGCCAAGATTATTATCCAACCGCAACACAGGACCATCAGGAAATGAAGAAGGATCTAATATGATGTCTTTTACTCTTTTCATTTCAGCGTATCCCGAATATTCTCTTGCATCTCCTTCATTTGCGGTAAATATGTACGGTATATTATTTTTCTCATAAACGGCAAGCGCATCAGGCTGGTACATTCCTTTTACTTTCCATTTTGCCAAAACAGTAAACATATCCCTATCGCTCGGATCAATTCCGTTTCCCTCTGTGTTGTAATTTTTAAAGCCAAGAGGCATAATCGATGTGACAGTTTTTGTAACAAGATCAATTTTTGCAATAGCATTGTTTTCCTGGAGTGTTACCCAAGCCGTTTTAGAATCCGCCGATACGGTCACATACTCCGGTTCCATATCCTGTGCAAAACTTGCACCGGGGCCAAACATTCTTAACCCGCCTGCCTGCAGCGTTGTTAATTGCGGTGCAAACGATGCAAAGTCAAGGGTTACCGCCGCATAATTATCAGCTACCGTAATAATGGAAACTGTACCGAGCGGGTCAATGGTATAGGCATCATTTGGTTCGCCTTCATTAGCGGTAAGAATATATCTACCGTCCTTAGAAAAACAAACCATATCGGGTAAAGCACCAACGGTTATTTGTTTAATGACTGTATGGTCTGTGGTTTTAAAAACTACCACTTTTCCTGCATCAGTTTTTAATGCTCCTTCTATAGCGGCCGCAAGTGTACCGTTGTATACTGCTACACTGTTTATATTGCTGCCGTAAGGGCTGATATCAATTGATCCCGTAAGAACAGGCAGAGCGGGATCTGCAAGATTGATCACATCTATTCTTGTAGTACCCCCGGTATTAGACACAACAAATAACTTTTTTGTGGAAGGATCGTAAGCAGTAATTTCTGCAGCGCCGATACCGCCTATAGAGACACTCCCTATCTCCCTGAAGCTTGAAGCATTTTCCCGGGGTGCAGCAGGCGGTGCTGTGTTTATAACAGCATCGTCTTTTTTGCAGGAGGAGAAAAGAATAATTGAAAAGAAAGCCAAACAGATCAGCGATTTCATATGCAGTGTTTTGGTGTGTAAAAGAGCGCAACTTCGGTCTCCAATATTACCGGTATGTGACCTGCATGTTAAGAAATGATGTCCGTTTGAATAACAACAATACACTGCAGAATTAAAATGACTTCTGCCACAGGCTCCATAAAAAAGCGGGCAGATCATCGTTGACCTGCCCGCTTTCATTTTAAGTTAATGAATATTAACCGGCCCCGCCTACCCTGCGCTGTTCTTCTTCCGTAGCTGCTTTTTTCTGCGACTGCTTTTGCTGTTTGCCGAAACGGTAGGTAAAGCTTGCCCCGTACTGCCTGTTATCCCGGATGTTAAGCAAGTCAAAATCAATGGTACCGTATTTTGTAAGGCTTTCGAAATTCTGCCAGTTGAAGGGATCGCGGGCATTAAGGCGGAGGCTTCCCCTACCATTCAATAAATTATTCTTTGCGAGGCCGAAACTGATCTGCCCGAGCGGATAAGAGAGTGACAATTGCTCTATCGTCTTGTGGCGGTAAAAGCCGCTGACCTCAGCGACCCAGCCTTTTCCTAAAGTAAAGTTGTTCGTAACATTAACTGTAAAAGAAGAAAATGCCAGATCAATATCTACTGTCTCCGGCTTACCCGTCTCGTTTGAAATATATGTGCCGCTGTAACGGTTCCGATACACATTTGTGTACAGGTTGGCAGCCCATTTTTTACTGATCTTAAGCGGTGCACTGACGGCGATGCCGGTGTTGGTAAACTTGGCAATGTTATCAGATGTAAGGAAGCCTATGATCTCACCGTTACCGCCTTTTTCCTGCTTTACAATGCGGGAAATTACATCCGTGGTATTGGTATAATTTAATGTGGTGATGAGCTTATTGTTGTAGTTGTGTATGAGCTCGTAATTGTAAGAGAACTGTGGTGTGAGGTAAGGATTGCCCTGGCGGTAAGACAATGAATCCAGGAAGAAAGTAAAAGGATTAAGGTCCTGGTAATTCGGCCGCTGAAGCCTCCTTGCAGCAGAAAGTGTGAGCGTGTTCTTTTTATTAAGCGGACGGCTGACGAAAGCAGAAGGGAAGAGACTTACATAATTTCTCTTCACAGTAGAATTGTTGGATGCCTGTACGCCTTTGGTGATGGTATTCTCTAAACGCAGCCCGGTCTGTACATCCCATTTTTTAATTCTTTTATTGGCATTGATGTAAGCGGCATTTATATTCTCTGTGTACACAAAATGATTGTTCCGTGCATCCGGCCGCCACCCGAAAGGTGTAAGGCGCTCATAATTTACAAGGTTATCAGACTTTACATAACTTGATTTTACACCCGCTTCCAGCTTTAAGCCGCTTTTAAAGGGTTTTACAAAATCGGATTTGATCGAATAAATATTTATTTCTGAAGGGAGACGGCCCCGCAGATACATGGAGTCGGAAGTGGGAACATCCTTGCCGTCGAAGAAACCTGTTTTCAGTACCTGGTCAGTAACATTCTGATACACGGCATAATCGAGATCAAGTGTAATTTCTTTACCGGTAGAATCGTATACGTGCTTATAATTCAGGTTTACACCGGCATTTTTGAAGCTGGCTTTAGAATCTGTAGTAGAATTGAGCTTAGAGAAAACCTTACCCTTCAGATCTGTAAAATCTGTAAAAGTTGTACCCTGCGGCCTGCCGGCAAAGAAGAATCCGTTAAGCACAATGCCAAACGTGTTTTTCTTATCAGGGGTAAAGTCCAAGCCTGTTTTAAGGGTGTAATTATTATTCCTGCCACGGAAGTAGGATACCACATTGTTTATGCTGTCTATCTGATTTCCTGCACGGTAAAAACGTGATGTTATATCCAGTATACTTCTGCCTTCGCGGTAATTGTACACAGCGTTACTGAAAAAATTGATCTTATTCTTTTTGTAATTGTAATTAACTGAAAGGTTGGGGCGCATGAGTACTTTGTCTTTACCGTTCACCTCAAACAGGCCCGTATTCAGGCCGGCTGAAATACTCCCGTTAGAGCCGCGGGCTTTTCCTTTCTTTGTTTTTATGTTTAAGATACCGGCATTACCGCTTGCATCATATTTAGAGGAAGGGTTTGTCATGATCTCGATCTGATCGAGGGCGGAGGCAGGCATATTACGTAATATGCTTGCGAGATCTGCACCGGAGAGATAGGTTGGTTTGCCATCCATCATTACGATCACATTCTGCTTTCCTTTGAGGCTGATGTTGCCATCATTATCTACGGTAACGCCCGGGGATTTTTCCAATACTTCCAAAGCCGTAGCACCGGCATTTGTAGGTGAGGCATCTACGTTTACGACCATGCGGTCTATCTTCTGTTCTATCATAGGCCGCGTGGAGGTAACGGTAACAGTGGCCAAAGACTTTGCCCGTACAGCTAATTGAATTGGGGTAACCTGAGCGGTGGGATTGTCGGTAGTAATTTCAATATTCTCTGCCAATTTGGTTTCAAAACCTACAGCAGTAACACTGATGTGGTATTTCCCTTCGGGAATGTTTTCAAAAGCAAAGGCACCGTCCTTATCGCTCAGGGCAATCTTCACGATTTTTTTTGCAGACGGGTTTATAAGCTGTACGGTAGCAGCGGGCACGGCCTTCTGCTCCGGGTTTATTACGCTCCCTGATATAGTACCAGGCCTTGACTGGGCGGCTAAAGAAAGTATAAATATGTGGCTGAGGAAAATGAGGGTTAGTTTTTTCATTGGTGTTGCTGTTAGGTGTATTAATCCTCTAAAATCAGGATTAAATCTTATGTGAATATAAGAAATAGGACAGACGGTGCAATTTGCCTGACTGAAGGGCTGGGACAAGGACGAAAGATTTCGTGTATAAAAAGTGGAAGGTAAGATAAGCCGCATTTATTTATATTATATATTACTACTATTTAAGGTGGCTTATTTTTACAAAATACAATGGGGTAGAGGAGTAGGAGTCGTAGAAATATACTATCTTCATGCTAAATTTATTGGCAATTCATACCTTAAGGGATATATACTATGAACGGAGGATGAACGGAGGGTGAACGCTGATAGTACGGTTTTAAAGAGAATCGACATGGAAGCCGGTGCATGGGAACTGTGACCCGTGAGGGAAAGTATACCAAGGTCGCCGGGGAATCATCAGGGAGTTGCCGGGGAGTTGCATCGGAACAGGGACAAGTAAAGTATAACTTAATAAATAAACAAGACATGGCAAGAACAAGATCTAACGGGCTGCTGCAGGGTGTAAGCGGAAAACTGGGGCAGCTGGTAATAAAGCAATATGCATACGGTACTGTGATAACCACGATCCCAACCGTGCGACCCAGTGTAAAGAAAAGAACAGGCCCTTTACAGAACCTGCACCGGGAGCATTTTGCCGCGGCGGTGGCTTATGCACGGGGAATAATTCGTGACCCGGAGCTGAAAGCTGCCTGGTCCAAAAAGCTTAAAAAAGGGGAAACTGTTTACAACGCAGCGGTTAAAAGCTTTATGAGCAGAGGTGTGGCGGTGTGGGATAAGGAACGACGGGATGCGGGATATAGTAATGAGCATGATAAGATTCACGTTCCGGGTGTAAGGGACAAGGGGGCTGACTGCTGTATTGCCGCGGAGACAGACCGCTGAATTGATATAAGTACACTTCCCATCACTTTCCTGTTTCACCTTATGCCCTATTACAGAATCTTAATTTGGACCAAAAGACGAAAGCTGCCGTTTACCGGCATCAGGTTAATTGGCAATCCTAATATTAATGCGGTGCAACAGGAATATTCGTACAGGGCGCATGATAAATACCGGGATAACCTGGTAGATGTAGAGGTACAGATGCTTTCTAAATTGTGTAAGGCAGTGAAGGTTTTTGAGAGACGGGCTGAAAAATCTTAAGCGGATACAAAGGCTAAAATCTTAAATCTTTCTTACCAATGGCGGGCAAACAAAGCTCATAGCGCCATGGATAACTTCGCCTTGAAACGCACGAAAAACACATTATAAAATTTACGCTTTTTGCGCTTTTTAAATAACTTTTTTGATCTATTTATGCGTATTATTTTTTTAAGAGATTGATTATCAGTAAAACCTGTTGATAAAGTGAACTACAAACATGCGTATATTTATGAGTAAGCAGCAATTATGAAGACACTTCTATTTCTCCAACTTTACCTGGTCATAGTTTTTACTGCCTGTGGACAGAAAAATTGTGAGGAGTTAAATTATCAATCTATCAAATGGCAAGAGATTGACAGCAAGACATCGTTTTACATCTGTTCGAAATCTGAAACGAAAGTTGTTTCAGTCAATTTAGTAGACATTCAATATTTAGGAATTTTTGAAGATGGCAATAACGCTTTGAAATACACAGAAACTGATAAGGCAATGTTTTCCCTTTTCGCAAATATCCCCTTGGGACGGTTTACGGTTAGCGATACTACTTTACCAGCTAACATTCGATACGTTCTTAATCAGTTAACTAAAAAGTCAGAAGCGACCCTCAAATATAACCTGGGGAACATTCAGCCTAATAAACCTGAGCAAAAACTCATTATTTATTTTAAAGACGATGTTGATTCTACAACAGCTACAAAGTGGATAAACAACCTTAAGGCGAAGTCCTTTGTTGATTCGACAGACTATTTATCTAAAGATGCGGCTTTACGTAATTGGAGCGCCCAAGACACCTCATATAACTCATATAAATCATTGCTAAAGGATAATCCGTTACCCTCTTCAGTTGATGTATTTATTAAGCCAGATTTTGTCGATACATCTTTCATTCGAAGATTGAAAGATGAATTAAGGGAATCAAGGCTTGTCTCGGAGATTTCAAATTCTAACACTTTATCTGAAGATGACTTGAAAGAAGTTAATCAAATCTTCTCAAAACCATACTTAATAAGAATAAAGTCGGTGGAATAAACTGCTGCTTACATTGGGTTTGCTGCTATGCTGGCTGACGAATAAAACCTCATCTTTTTGTTCGCTATCCGCAGCGGTTCGGTCTGACCGAATTCTACTAAGCATTTATTCTTATATTCATCATCAGTAATTCTATTGGGCTTCAGTTCCGGGCTGACAATTATAAAATTCCAGCATAGCAGCAAGCCCTACCGTTGCACGCCATAAATCCGAAAAACTCCACCCAAATAGAAAAATGCAAATAAAATCGAAATTTTTCTTTCTTGTTCTAACGTTTTCACTTTTGAAATCTTACGGATCATTTGGACAGATTTATAAAGACACATCAGCTTTTTTGACAAGATTTGTTGAAGACCAAACCACTTTCTATAGAATTCCATTAACAAAATACTGTTTTATAAAACAAGCAGGACTTAAGAGAGATTGGCCAAATGGGTGGATTATGAAATGGGATGTCATTAATAAGCCGACCTCAAATTTACTTTTTTTAGAAATGAATAGCACAGATGTTGAAGATTGGGTAGGCAATCAAAGTGTTAGCGGTTCAGTACAATTAATCTTCGAATTGCCATCATTTAATGACAGTATAATTTTAAAAAATCTTACTTACAAAACAAAAGGCCTGAACATTATTAATAACTATGACGGAGGAAAGAGTAAAAAAAAATATTTATATGGCGAATTAAAACTTTGGAAAATAAAGGAGAGAGTTTTCATTAGCTCATTGATAAATTTGATTACTGAAAAACCAAAAACAAAGCAACAATTTGTATTAGACAGCAACATGATACCATCTCTTTCATTCGAACAATACCAAGAACTTACAAATCAAATTGATTCTACAAGACAAGCTAAAGTCGACATAATGGTAGAAGATTTAGTTGAAACAGTATCTGTGAGAGATTCTTTATTGGAGATAGAAGATTCTAGAATTAAAGACTCGCTGAGACATAATCCATATAAAGGAAGCTTTAGATTTTGGATTTCTAAACTTAATAAAGGAGTCTATTCGAGAGTAACTTACGCAATTAATAATGACTCATTATTAATAAAAAAAGGCCCTTATGACTTTATTTATCTAGCAAAAAATTATCCAATCGATTCTATATACTTTAGTAAGAAATTAAATAAAAATGAGAAAGTACTTCTTACAAATATTGAAAACAGAATTGAGGTTGATAGTTTAGAAGACTCTTACGACAATTTATGCATTATTAACGGACTAATAATTTCATTTAGCTTTGAATCTGCGAAATTTTCAAAAGAAGTAACTGTGTCAAATTACTACAATGAGACAATTGCGTATGTTATAGGGCAAGTAAATAAAATTGTACCAAAAAAATATCGTATTTTTTATGACAAGAAAATCCTTTTAAAAATGCAACTTCAATGCGATAAAACTTTAAACGAAAACTAGAATCATCTGTTGAGATATTTAATAACCATAATGTTTCTGACATTAAAATTTATAACAAACGGACAATCACAAAGTTTTCCTGTTGTTATTTCTGTTGAAAAAAATCAAACTGTCGATAGAGAATTTTATGAGAACCAACAATGGTTTAGAAAAATAAAATATCTTGGAAATAAAGAAGACACTTTAGTTCTTTATGTAGACCACTTCGCAG
>JBGTJG010000116.1:0-6972 GCA_041745235.1 Ferruginibacter sp.
AGAACAGAATTGAGTGTGATTTCAAATTGATATTGCTTAATATTGTTCATCCCTTTTATGAACAATGACCTCATTTATCAGATAGCACTTACCCTTGTCCCGAATATTGGCGATGTACGTGCAAAAGCGCTGCTGGAGGTTTTCGGCAATGCTGCCTCAGTATTTAAAGCGCCCAAAAAACAACTTGAAAACATAGAAGGAATCGGAACGATTGCAGCAAACGCAGTGAAAGCATTCAATGATTTTAAAAGCTGCGAAGAGGAAATTGAATTCATTGAAAAAAATAAGATCACACCGCTTTTCGTTAAGGATGGAAATTACCCGCAGCGCCTGTTGAATTGTTATGACAGTCCTACCCTTTTATATTACAAAGGAAATGCGGACCTCAATGCAGAAAAAATCATTTCGATAGTAGGTACAAGAAACAATTCAGACTATGGCAAGGTTACATGTGAAAACCTCATCAGGGATCTGGCGGAAGAAAATGTGCTGATCATAAGCGGCCTTGCTTTCGGCATTGATACCATTGCCCATAAGGCTTCTCTGAAAAACAATTTAAAAACAGTGGGTGTTATGGCCCATGGCCTGGATAAAATTTATCCTGCGCAAAATAAATCGCTGGCAAAAGAAATGCTTTCGCAGGGCGGTTTACTTACTGATTTTATGAGCGGTACTAATCCTGATCGGCAGAATTTCCCAAGGCGAAACCGCATAGTGGCGGGCATTTGCGATGCACTTATTGTAATAGAGAGTTCAGTGAAAGGCGGCTCGCTCATCACAGCAGAACTTGCCAACAGCTATAACAAAGATGTGTTTGCCATACCAGGCCGTGTAAATGATCTCCGGAGTGAAGGCTGCAATTACCTCATACGCAGCAACAAATCTTTGCTGATCTCCTGTGCAGATGATCTGCTCCATATCATGAACTGGAAAGAAGCGCCAAAAAAAGCAAAAAAACAGCGAGAGCTGTTTATAGAACTGACTCCCGAAGAAAGAATAATAACGGATATTCTTGCACAGCAGGACAGTATACAAATAGATCAGCTTTATTTTAAAAGCGGTCTCAGCAGCAGTGCTGTAGCCAATGCATTGCTTATGCTGGAAATGCAGGGCGTAGTGAGCTCATTGCCCGGGAAGGTTTTCAAAATGACGTGAGGGAAAAACGCCAACGGACCAAAGACTACCGACGAAAAACTGATCACCCAATATTTACAACGGTCAACGGACGATTTGCTTCTCTCTTTCGCCTCCTTTTCTCTATTACCCTCTTAGCCTTTTCTTCTTTTTTTCTTTTTGTTACTTTTAGCCAATTCCATTTAACTAATCAACTAACTCCCCTAATTTTGCCTATGGCAACAAACAATTCCGCTTCAGGCAACAATCCTCCGAAATTTTTCGGTGAAGGCCTCACATTTGATGATGTCCTTTTAATGCCTGCATATTCCGAGGTGCTGCCGCGGGATGTGAACATACAAACAATACTCACAAAAAATATTATTCTCAACGTCCCTATGCTCAGTGCGGCAATGGATACGGTTACAGAATACAGGCTTGCCGTAGCACTTGCTCGGGAAGGAGGACTGGGAATTTTGCATAAGAATATGAGCATTGAACGCCAGGCAGAACAGGTACGTAAGGTAAAAAGGAGTGAGAACGGTTTGATACCTGACCCGATAACACTTATGCCCGATGCCACTATCGGTGAGGCTTTGCGGCTGATGAAGGAAAACAGGATCAGTGGTATTCCGATAGTGGATGCGGATAAAAAACTCGTAGGAATACTTACAAGCAGGGATCTACGACTGGATGTTAATCCCGTTCAGAAAGTAAGTGAAGTAATGACATCTGAGAATTTGATTACAGCTCCTGAAGGTACAGATCTGAAAAAAGCAGAATTGATATTTCGGAAGAACAAAGTGGAAAAATTGCCCGTAGTAAACAAAGCAGGAGTTCTTATCGGCCTCATCACATTCGGTGATATTTTAAAATTGAAGAGCCATCCGAATGCGATCAAAGATTCATCCGGGCAATTGCTTGTTGGTGCCGGAGTGGGCATTACAAATGATACGATGCAACGAGTAGAAGCACTGCAGCATGCGGGTGTAGATATCATTTGCCTGGACTGTGCCCATGGCCATACGAAAGGGGTAATAGACATGCTGAAGGCCATCAAAAAAACGTATACAAATGCAGAAGTGATTGCAGGTAATGTAGCTACCGCAGCGGGCGCATCAGCATTGGCAGATGCGGGGGCAGATGCAGTGAAAGTAGGTATAGGCCCCGGTTCTATATGCACTACGCGGATCGTTGCAGGCACCGGCGTTCCGCAGATCACTGCGGTATTGGAAGCTGCAGCAGCACTGAAAAATAAAAACATCGGTATCATCAGCGATGGTGGTATTCGTTATACCGGCGATATGGTAAAGGCCCTGGCCGCAGGTGCTACGTGCGTGATGATGGGAAATGTTTTTGCAGGCACTGAAGAAAGTCCCGGCGAAACCATTATTTACGAAGGCCGTCAGTTTAAACAATACCGCGGCATGGGCTCTCTCGGCGCAATGGCGCAGGGAAGCAGCGATCGTTATTTTCAGGATCCTGAAGATGACATGAAGAAATTTGTCCCGGAAGGAATTGAAGGGCGTGTACCTTTCAAAGGCATTATGCGTGATGTGGTACACCAGTTTACCGGCGGATTGAAAGCAGGAATGGGATATTGCGGTGCAGGAGATATAAAATCGTTGCAGGCGAAAAGCACATTTATTAAAATAACAAATGCGGGCATGAAAGAAAGCCATGCGCACGATATTGCCATCACTAAAGAAGCGCCGAATTACAGCAGGTAAAGCACCTGCGATCATAAATGAATTTCATTCAAACTATAATGTTGCGTGTGCTGCTCCTTGCAGGATTAGCTGTAGGATGTACAACGGACACGCTTGCACAGGATTCTTCAAGGTTACGCATCTCACTGCTTACCTGCACCCCCGGCGCAGAGCTTTATTCCATCTTTGGCCACAGTGCCCTTCGGGTCACTGACAGCAACAGCGTTACTGATCATGTGTATAATTTCGGCACATTCAATTTTAACGATGAAGGATTTTATTTAAAATTCCTGCGGGGCAAATTGAATTACATGCTCAGCCTTGATCATTATGAAGATTTTAAAGCTGATTACATTGCACAAAACCGCGGCATAACAGAACAGGTACTTATTTTTTCCCCGGAGGAAAAATTAAACATTCGCCGTGCATTGAATGAAAATTTAAAAGAAGAAAATAAATATTACCTGTACAATTTCTTCCTGGATAATTGTACCACAAGATTGCGTGATATAATAGTGAATAATCATGAACCTGCACCGGCATTACCTTACGCAATGCGTGCCGGCTCTACGTTTCGAGATGGCCTGCATAAATACCAGGACCTGAGCGACAGGCCGTGGACAAAGCTCGGCATGGATCTCCTGCTGGGTACGCCGGCAGATGATGTTATGACACCGGCACAACAATCCTACCTACCGGATAACCTGATGTATAGTCTGGCAGGTGTAAAAAATACACCGATCATATCTTCAACTGAAAACCTTTACACCTTTGAGCCGCAAGCGAATTCGAAAGTTATTTTTACACCTTTAGTTTTTTTTACTGCACTGCTTCTCCTTTATGTTTTGCTTAGTCTTTCTGAAAAGGTTTTTTTAAAAAAACTATTGGCCGGCCTTGACGGATCGTTGTTTTTTGCTGTGGGTTTATTCGGGATCATATTTGTGGTAATGTGGGTGGGTACCGATCATTACATGATGAGGAATAATTACAACCTGCTTTGGGCTTGGCCGATGCATACCGTATATGCGTTTTTTATAAACAGAAATTCTAAACGGGTTAGGACTTATTCTTTGCTTACAGCCGTTTTTCTTTTACTGCTTTTGTGTTCATGGTTTTTTCTTGCGCAGGAAATGCACAATGCGCTTATTCCTTTAATAGTGCTGATGATTTACAGGAGTATTGTTCGTTTTTATTCACCGCAAAGAAGGGAGATAAGAGGGGTTTCGCGGAGAGATGATAGAATTATTTAAAAACCTTTGTTTACTAACCACTATGGAAAATAAATCCCTGCTGTTTCACAAAACCAAAGTCACTTATAAAACTTATGGCAGCGGTAATGCTGTCGTCCTCCTACATGGCTTTGGAGAAGACAGCAGCATTTGGGATGAACAGGTAGCTTATTTAAAAGAAAATTATTTTCTGATCGTGCCTGATCTTCCGGGTTCCGGTAGCTCACAAATGCTATCTGAAACCAATGCAGAAATCACAGAGTTTGCAGAAGTGATAAAAGCTATATTATCTGCTGAGCATATCATAAAAACAGTAATGATCGGCCACAGCATGGGCGGTTACATAACCTTAGCTTTTGCAGAGAAATATCCCGGATTTTTATCAGCTTTCGGTTTGGTCCATTCCGGTGCATATGCAGATGATGAAGAAAAAATAGAAACAAGAAAGAAATCAATCCGATTTATTACAGAAAATGGCAGCGCAGCCTTTTTAAAAACTGCCATACCCGGCTTATTCTTCAATACGGGAGAAAATGCCAAAGAAATTGAATTACTCATTGAAAAAGGCAGGCAATTCAATCCTAATACCCTTGTTCAATATTACAAAGCCATGATAAGCAGGCCTGACCGAACAGCCATACTGCGAAATGCCACAATTCCTGTACTGTTTATTATCGGTGAACATGATAAAGCAATCCCTTTCGACCACAGCATGCAGCAATCCCATATGCCTGCCCATGCGTACATACATATACTGCGAAATAGCGCACATATGGGCATGATTGAAGAAACAGCAAAAGTGAATGAAATTTTGGCTCAATTTTTACAATCGTGTTCTATACTCTCCTAAGCCTTACACCATTATTTCGTACTTTAGTATCCAATAATCAGAATGAAAAAATATTTACTCAGTATACTTTTTATTTTTTCAATCATTCCGTCATTTGCAAAGCATATTACGGGGGGCGAAGTTATTTATGAATATTTAGGCCCGGGAAGTAATAATTCAAAGACTTACAGGATTACCTTACTTTTATTTCGTGATAATACTTGTGTAGGCTGTGCGCAGATGCCCGGCTCCGTTTCGCTTGGAATTTTTAACGGTACAGTACAATTTGGTCAGTATATGAATGTAGCTTTGACCTCTACAGAACCTATTTCAGTTGTCTCATCTCCATCCTGCCTTACAAATGCCCCTCAATTCGATTACAGTGTGGGATACTATACTTTCACAACCGAATTACCAAACAATGCAAACGGGTATACTGTAACTTATCAGACCTGTTGCCGGGTAGATGACATAACAAATATCGGGAGTACTCCAAGTGTAGGCGCGACTTATGTAGGTCTGATTCCGGGATCCAATACTTTGGCAGGGGGCAATGATATAAGCGCTCGGTTTGAAAAAGGTATTTCCATAATCTGTGCAAATAAAAATTTTCTATTAAACTTCAGTGCAACAGATCCTAATGGTGATTTGCTTGTTTACAATTTCGCTCCGGCCTTTAACGGCGGCGCGGCTGTAGATGCAGGCTATGCCACACCACAGGCGCCTCCTTACGGATCTGTTCCTTACAGTGTGCCTTTTTCAGGGTTATCTCCATTAGGAAGCGGGGCGTCTATAAATCCATCTACCGGAATTATTTCAGGAATTGCTCCTCCCGCAGGGAAATATATAGTTTGTGTAGAGGTTAAGTCTTACAGAAACGGCCAGTTGGTAGCTACACACAGAAAAGATTTTATCGTTACCGTTGCTCCCTGTGATTTTGCGAGTTCGGAACTGAACCCTGTGTATACCAGTTGTGATGGCTTTACGGTTAATTTTCAAAATCTCAACAATTCTGCCCTTAACCTTACATTTGACTGGGATTTCGGAGATCCGGCGTCAGGGCCGTTGAACACTTCTACTGAAGAGACACCTTCACACACTTATTCCACTGCAGGAGATTTTATTTTAACTTTGATAGTTAATAGAAATACTCCCTGCGCCGATACCGCAACTGCGATTGTAAAAGTTTACCCGGGCTTCTTTCCTGCACTTGCACCCGTACCATCGCAATGCAAGAATACACCAATACAGTTTAATGACGTTACAACAGCTGCCTATGGAACGGTAAATTATTGGCGATGGGATTTTGGGGACCCCGCCTCTGATGGAGATACAAGCCGCATCAGGAATCCAATCTATACTTATACTGCAGCCAACACTTATTTGGTTACAATGATTGTAGGAACAAGCAAAGGGTGCAGGGATACTCTGAGTCAAATGGTAACGATCACAGATAAACCAAATCTCATTATAACAAATGACACACTCATCTGTACTGTAGATACTTTACAATTACAATCCAATTTCACTACCGGCAATATTAATTGGTCACCCTATTATATGATAAGCAGCACCACTGCTTTCAATCCGCTGGTAAGCCCGGATGTGACTACAACTTACACCGCAACTTATTCTGATAATTTCGGTTGCACTGCTACTAAATCAGTGAAAGTAAGTGTAGTAAATGAGGTAACACTGCTTGCTGCAAATGATACGACCATCTGCCGAACGGACAGTGCCCGACTGATGCTCAATACAGATGCGCTTTATTTTGCCTGGACACCGGCAAACCTCATCCTCGACCCAACGGTTAAAAATCCGATTGTTTTTCCTACAGCTCCCACAACTGATTTTAATGTGAGAGCCAGTATATCCAATAAATGCTTTAAAGATAAAACCATACGGGTGAGCACTGTTCCCTATCCGGTGCCTTTAGTTTCCGGCGATGCTGAAATTTGTTTCGGTAAAAATGCACAGCTCAACGCCTCCGGAGGGAGTATTTATCGGTGGTCACCGCCAACATACCTCAACAGCACTACTATTCCCAACCCCATAGCAATTGCCCCGAAACGCACTACAACATACACGGTTT
>JBGTJG010000117.1:0-1540 GCA_041745235.1 Ferruginibacter sp.
TGGTACTCCTCAGGATCTTAAGCATCCTGATTATGCCAATATGATAAATGAGATTCAAAAAGTAGCAAAAGAACATCCGAATCTGATCTTTGTTGCCGGCCACGAACATAATCTTCAATATATTAAAGACAGCAGTTTTCATTATATAGTAAGTGGTAGTGGTACAAAAAGCACAAGGGTGTCAAAAAGCAAAAACGCGCCATTTACATCAGCTTTAAATGGCTTTGCAGTTCTTGAAGTTTCAAAGAACAAAAATGTAAAACTCATATTCCATACGGTTGATAAGGATTCTGTAACTACTCCATATAGTGAGCATCTTTTAAATTTTACAAGGCTTGATATACTTGCCGATTCATTAA
This sequence comes from Ferruginibacter sp., assembly GCA_041745235.1. GTDB lineage: Bacteria > Bacteroidota > Bacteroidia > Chitinophagales > Chitinophagaceae > Ferruginibacter. The sequence continues at coordinate 360 of JBGTJG010000117.1, forward strand.
ACGACAAAGCAATACCAGTTCCGACAGCTTTCAGAGATAGTGTTGTTGTTGCTGCAAATACAAGGTATGAGATGGCTTCTAAGGGTAAAAGATTTTTTCTCGGTGAAAACTATAGAAAAGAGTGGGCGACTCCCGTACAACTGAAAGTATTTAATATTAAAAAAGAAAAAGGTGGATTTGAAGTATTGAGTTTAGGTGGCGGAAAGCAAACAAGATCACTTCGCCTTAAAGACAAACAGGGAAGAGAGTGGACACTGAGAACTATGAATAAGGATCCTGAAAAGGCAATTCCTGAAAACCTTCGCGGCTCACTTGCACAGGATATTGTAAATGATATGATATCAGCAGCTCATCCATATGCACCGCTAACAATACCAACATTAGCAAAGGCTGTTGGCGTACCGGTTGCTACACCTGAGGTATTTTTTGTACCCGATGATCCGGCTTTGGGTTTATATAGAAAGATGTTTGCCAACACAGTTGCTTTGCTTGAAGAAAGAGAACCGGTAATAAGACGTGGAGAAGGAACAAGAAGCACGGCAAATGTTATAAACCGAATGCTTGAAGATAATGAGCATCACGTAGATCAGGAAGCTGTGCTGAATGCAAGACTACTTGATTTTTTACTGGCTGACTGGGACAGACATTTTGATCAATGGAGGTTTGGGATTACAGATACCGGAAAGGGTAAACTTTATTATCCTATACCCCGCGACCGCGATCAGGCATATTTTGCATCTGATGGTTTCCTTATCCGTCGGATTTCAAAAAATTTAATGCCTTATCTAAAAGGTTTCAGACCCACTATACCACGGGCAGAATGGCTTGCATGGGAAGCCCGTGATTTTGACAGGTTGTTTATGAACAACCTCGATAAATCTAAATGGAAAGAAATAACAGATGATTTTCACCGTAATTTAACCGATGATGTTATTGATAAGGCTATCAGAAAACTCCCGCCCGATATTTACGCAATCAGAGGTAAGGAGATAGCTGCTTATTTAAAAAGTCGTCGCGATGTTTTGAAAGAAAAGGACGCTATGAGATACTATAATTTTCTGGCAAGAGAAGTTGAAGTTATCGGCAGTAATAAAAGTGAATACTTTCAGGTAACAAAAGATCCGATAGGCCTCCGGTTAAATGTTTATAAGAAAAAAGTAAATAATGATTCCGGATCGCTC
>JBGTJG010000118.1:0-2906 GCA_041745235.1 Ferruginibacter sp.
TTGTCTTTCCTTTAATTTCCAGGATCCTTTTTAGCAAAAGCAGTGTCCATGTAGGCACACCGGCGAGCATGGTTACATTTTCTTCTGCTGTAACCAGCGCAAGCTTTTCTATTTTATTTTCCCATTCATCCAGCAGAGCAATACTCAGTTCAGGTGTGCGCAGCCATTGTCCCCAGAAAGGTGAATTCTGCATAAGCACAGCACTCAGATCTCCGCACTGAACATCATCGCTCAGGTGGCTCAGCTGATGAGAGCCGCCCACAACAAGGCTCTTGCCGGTAAGCAGATTGCTGGAAGGAAAGTTTTTGTAGTATTTAGTTATAACATCCTTGCTGGCCTTGAAGTGATTTTCTTTCAGGCTTTCATCGCTTATCGGGATGAATTTGCTTTTATCATTTGAAGTGCCGCTGCTTTTAGCAAACCATGAAATAGGGGTGTTCCACAGCACATTTTCCTCTCCTGTCATCATTCGCTCTATATAAGGGCGCATATCATCGTACTCATGCAGCGGAACACGTTCCTTAAAATCCTTTATGGTAAATAGTTCAGCAAAATTGTATTTTTTACCAAAAGCAGTGTACTGCGCATCAGAAATGAGTGATTGCAAAACGTGCCGCTGCGCCGCTGCAGGATGATTTATCCAATTATGGATCCTCTTATACCGAAGACGGGCCAGAAACGATATCGTTTTAGAAAGCAACTTCATTGCCCGACAAGATAAAAAATTTTGCCGAGTGAAGCTGAGAAATGAATACAGTGGCTAGAGATACTCGGATGCGAAATTCCGACAATAATCTTTTATGACATCTCTGACTGCACGGAACTCCTGCATGATCATAACCTCACTCCCTGTTGCTTTAGCAGGGTCGGGAAAATTATAATGAAATTTTTTTGCTTCTGATGGAAAGTACGGACACCGCTCTTTAGCATTATCACATACGGTAAGAATGAAGTCAAATTTTATATCGTGATAGGCTTCAATATTGTTTGAAGTGTGATTACTGATGTCAATGCCGTCTTCTTTCATGGTGGCAACAGCACGGGGATTCACGCCGTGTGTTTCTATGCCTGCGCTGAAAATTTCGGCCTTATCTCCTGCGTAATTTCGCAGATAACCTTCTGCGATCTGGCTTCTGCAGCTGTTTCCCGTGCAAAGAACAAGTACTTTTTTCATTTGACGTTATTAAAAAAATAACCAGATGATGTTGATGATAAAAAATTTCGGGTCCCAGCCGAAGATCAACTGCAATATTATTACTGATGCAGTAATGATTATCGGCTTCTTATATTTTATAAATACTTTTTTCATGATCAGCAACACCCTCCTCCCGGGGTACAGCAGCTTGCTTCCGTTTGAAGAGGAGCAGTAGCCAAAGATTTTTCTACGGGTACGCCGCAGTTTTCTTTTGCCAGACAATCTGTATGTTTTGCTGTCAGGACAAAATCTTTACCGTTAAAATCCAAGCCATACCTCCCTATAGTATCACTTTGATATTCCACTTCAATTTCGAGATCTTCTATGCCTAAAGTTTTTTCTGAAAGGCCGATGATTCCCAACAATTTTCCGGGTTTCAGGCGATGCGCTGTATCATTTGCATTCCACAATTGAAAGTTTACATTTTTTTCTGCACGCACATTGCCGCCGCAATCAATAAAATGCTTTGTGACCATTCCTATTTCCGTTACATGAAAATGCTCGGGAACTTCAGTACCGTCAGGGAGAAAGAAGTTTACCGAATTTGCCGTTTTAAGAATATGTTTGATCTCTGAAAGTTTCATTGGTATATGTTTAGGTTAACAACAATTTGATTTTTGTTTAATTATCTTTTTGGAAAAATCTGCCATGTAATCCCTGAATTTCAGAAAGGTTTTCTCATTAATACAATAACAGATCGCGTTCCCGTCTACATTTCCCTGAATGAGCCCCGCATTCTTCAGTTCTTTCAGGTGCTGCGATACTGTAGGCTGTGCAAGCGGGAGTTCATTTACGATATCACCGCAGATACAACTATCCGTTTTTAATAAGTAGTCGATTATGGCCACTCTTGCGGGGTGAGCCATAGCCTTCATTATCTCTGCTATCTCATTCTGTCTTTTTGTGAATGATGAAGTATTTGTAGCGCCCATTGTTTAATTTAATATTGCAATATTACGATAAAGATATGAAAGCGTAATTCTTTTGTCTTTTTTATTAAAAAAATTATAAAAAGAGATCGTTGTACAGTTGCCCGCCCGGAACTACTGCATACTTTTCAAGATCTGTAATACCTTCTGCTGCAAGTACTTTTTCATCTATGAAAGTATTACCGGTGCAGTCGGCCGAAGGTTTACTGATAATAGCGAACGCTGCATCGGCCACAATTTCCGGTGTACGGCTCATTTTTATCAACGCTTCCCCGCCAAGAAGGTTTTGGACTGCTGCGGTTGCAATTGTGGTACGGGGCCAGAGTGCATTTGATGCAATATTGAATTTCTTTAACTCTTCTGCCAGCCCCAATGCTATCATGGTCATGTTATACTTGCTTAAAGTATATGCAAGATGATTCTTAAACCACTTCATATCCATATTCAGCGGCGGTGAAAGGGTAATTATATGAGGATTCTCCGCTTTTTTCAAATGGGGAATGCAAGCCTTGCTCATAAAAAAGGTACCGCGTACATTTATGTCATGCATCAGGTCAAAACGCTTTGGCTCTGTAGCTTCGGTGGGAGTGAGTGAAATGGCTGAAGCATTATTTATAAGGCCATCAATGCCGCCGAATGTTTCAATCGCTTTATTAACCACCTGCTGTATTTGTTCTTCATCACGTATGTCGCATTGCACAGCTAATGCCTTTCCTCCTGCATCCTCAATTTCTTTTGCGGCAGAATAAATTGTGCCACCAAGCTTTGGATCTTCTGTAGTG
>JBGTJG010000119.1:0-4201 GCA_041745235.1 Ferruginibacter sp.
TGCTTTGGCGCAAAAGCAAATAACAGCTGGTACAGGCTTAGTGTAGGTTGCTGTAAAAAAGAAGATATTGAGGAGATGTTCTTTAAACTGAAGAATGCGCTGTTAAAAACACAGGAATCGGAAGCGATGCATATCGCATGATTCAGTTTTTATTGTTGAAGAACACAAATGGCTTATTGTATTTTTTCTGGCGGATCATTTTTTTTATCAGTACCGGGTTGTTGATTATTTTATATCGGTTAATATCTATAACCTCATGGGCGCTTACAAAATTATCCAGCCTTTCTGCCGTAAAAAGTATTTTATTAAGTTTTACCACTTCCTGCTCAATCTCATTTTCTGACATTGCATGATGTTTGAACATCACTAATAAGTCGCGGTTAGGGTTCATACGTTTGTGCTTTATTTATAGCCAACCATGCCTGCACAACCGCAGGTACTCTTCTTTGAAGAAGAACAGCCTGTTGCTGTAAGCGCAATAGCTATTAATAATAATGAGCTTAATTTTATTATCTTTTGCATAAGTTTTCTTCCTGTAAAATAATCTTTTCCCGGCATTTTGATCAAATTTGATTTCACCACAACAAAATATTAACAAAACCGGGCAAGGAAAAAGGGTGTTGGTAGCTCCCCTGGATTGGGGCTTGGGCCATACAACCCGATGTATCCCTATCATACGTGAATTGATCTCAGCCGGGTGTGAAGTTTTTCTGGCCGCAGAAAAAGGGTGTGCCATCTTACTGAGTAAAGAATTTCCTTTACTCAGGATATTGCCCTTAAGAGGTTATCGTATCACCTATTCCGCAAATGAAAGATTGTTTTTATTAAAGATGGTCTTTCAGATCCCTAAAATAGCGACCGCGATCCGGAGAGAGCATCTTTGGTTGCAAACCGTAATAAAAGAACATGGTATAGATACGGTGATATCTGACAACCGTTTCGGAATGCATAGCCGGCAAGCGTATACCCTTTTTATTACCCACCAACTGCATATTAAAACAGGAAACCGTTTTACAGAAAAGGTGGCGCAATGGATCAACTACCGCAGGATCAGAAAGTTTAATGAGTGCTGGGTACCGGACGCAGAGGGAGAACAAAATCTTGCAGGGGATTTATCCCACCCTGCAGAAATGCCCGGTATTCCCGTAAAGTACATAGGCCCTTTGTGCAGATTTGAAAAAAAGGATACTGAATGTAAATTCGAATTGCTGGTAATGCTTTCGGGCCCTGAGCCGCAACGTACTATTTTAGAAAACATTTTACTCCCCCGGCTTTACCGGCTAAAAATAAACACTGCATTGGTACGCGGCTTACCTGCTGCTGCTCCGGAAAGCATTCCTGTAAATGAATACCTCTGTATATGGGATCATCTTCCCGGTGAAGAGATGGAAAAATTAATAGCAACTTCAAAAATTGTGATTGCACGCAGCGGGTACACAACGATCATGGAGCTGGCAGCCATGCATAAAAAAGCAATCCTCATCCCAACGCCCGGGCAAAATGAACAGGAATACCTCGCAAAATATTTATCGGAAAAAAAATATTGTATCAGTGCAAAACAATCCGTTTTTGACCTCACAGCAGTTTTGCAGGAAATGAAAATTTATGAAACCTCGGGCTTCCCTCCTTACCAAAATAATATAAGAAGCGCCGTCAGATCGCTGTTATAACTATTCCTCTTTCATTTTTATTATTACTCCCTATAATGCTTGTTGCATTCTCGGGGTAAAAGAGTACCTGGCACGCAGCAGGCATAAATTGTAACCACGTAATGGCATCATTATAAGAAAACGTATCACTGATACAAAAAACTACGGCATCTATTTTCTTTTCTTGTATGATCGTAACAGTATCTATCACATCAGATTCTTCAGTGGAAATAAATATATCTGATGCGCCGCAGTGTTCCTGCAATTGCAACAGCGTTTGTGCTGTAGGCTGAGCATTATTACCTGCAATAAGAATATTGTTGAATTTTAAAGGGGACGGTAAAGATTTAGTCCTGAAAACAGTGTTCTGTAACTCAGCGAATGTTTTACCTGCCGCTAATACACCGCTCATCAGGCTATGCCGCAGTTTTTTATCGCTGTGGTGTTTATTTATAAAAAGTTGAATAGCCCCGTAAAATTGTTTAAAGTATTCGCCGGATTTCTTTGCCGTGCTTTCTCCTTTAAAGTGAATAATTACAGTTTCGCCGAGATAATAATTTTTAAGGCCGGATTTTATTACCCTGTAACTAAGGTCAATATCTTCGCCGTACATGAAAAAATCGTCATCAAAACCTCCCGTCATATCCAACGCTCTTCTGCTGATCATAAAAAAAGCACCGGACAGTGCTTCAGTAATATTATTTTCTCTTTCAGGCAGGTTACCCGCATAATATTGAGCAAACATACCTGATTCCGGAAATACCCCTGCCAGGCCGGTAAGTTTATAAAATCCTGCTGCAGGTGTAGGCAGTGATCGCTTACTTTCTTTTAAAAACTCGCCGCTGCCATCTATCATATGCACGCCGAGTGCTCCGCAGTCATCATGAGTAGCAAAATGTCTTAAACAATCTGCAAAACAATTCTCGCCTACAATTGTATCCGGATTAAGGAAGAGGATGTGATCTCCTTTGGCACGTGCAAGCACGCTGTTGTTAGCCATAGCAAATCCTCTATTCTCATGGTTCCATAAAAACTGAACTCCCGGAAATTTTGGGGTAAGGTATTCCCGGCTCCCGTCTGCAGAATTATTGTCTACCACAAAGATCTCTGCATCTATTTCCCTGCATGCCTTTAAGACTGAAAGCAGGCAATGCTCCAGAAAATATTTTACATTAAAATTTACTATGATAACAGTCAGTTGCATTTTGGTACCACGAATTAAGATTTTTTTTTTGGGTTGGCAAAATAGCTTACCCGATTATTACATACAAAAGCGAACGGCTTCGCCTTCACGGCTGTATCATACTGGGGGAACCGCAGAAGCAAAAGTGAAAATCAAACTATCTTTGCCCGATGTTACAATCTACTCTGGCAGATGCGGTACAGGCGGGAGCTGCTCAGTTGCAGCATTTTTTTAACGGCAGCTTTAAGATCTCACAAAAAGAAGGAATTAATAATCTTGTTACAGAAGCAGATCATGCTGCGGAGAAAGCCATAATAGAAGTAATTCAAAAAGCTTATCCTGATCATTTTATTTTAAGCGAAGAAACAGGGGAGATAAAAAGTGCGAGTGAATACAAATGGATCATAGATCCCATAGACGGCACAGTTAACTTTGCTAATGGCATTCCCCTTTGTTGTGTGAGTATTGCAATAGAGAAAGCCAGCGTTATTATCCTGGGTACAGTATACAATCCGTTGATGGGAGAAATGTTCATTGCCGAAAAAGGAAAAGGCGCGATGCTGAACGGTAAAAGCCTTGCAGTAAGTACCGCTGATAAAATAGGGAGCAGCTGTCTGGTTACCGGTTTTCCTTATACCTATCTTGATTCGGAGAACGGACCGCTGCAGGTTTTCGATAAATTGATTCGACGCGGTATTCCCGTGCGCAGACTCGGGAGTGCAGCGATTGACCTGTGCTGGGTGGCTGCGGGCAGGTTTGATGGTTTTTATGAACACTCGCTGCAGGCCTGGGACAGCGCAGCAGGTTTTTTAATGGTAGAAGAGGCGGGCGGGCGGGTAACTGATTTTCAGGGAAATTATTATTCTCCTTATCAACCGCACTTGCTTGCAACGAACGGGCATATTCATGAAGAAATGCTGGAACTTGTAAAACAGTAAGTGATTAAGTATTTTATATGAATGAAAGAACAGAAATATCAACGTTGGGTGAATTCGGTCTTATAGATCACCTGACGAACAATAACGAAACCAGGAATGCTTCTACAATACTGAGTGTGGGCGATGATGGTGCCGTCATAGATCACTTTGGCAGGCAAACAGTTATCTCTACAGATATGCTGCTGGAAGGAATTCATTTTGATCTTTCCTATACACCCATGCGGCATCTTGGGTATAAAAGCGTAGTAGTAAACCTCAGCGATATTTATGCTATGAATGCTACACCTACACAGGTCGTTTTAAACATCGGCTTCAGTAATCGATTCAGCCTGGAAGCGCTGGATGAGTTTTATGAAGGCGTTTATGCAGCCTGCGAAAAATACAGTGTGGATCTGGTAGGAGGCGATACAACTACCTCGTTAAGGGGATTT
>JBGTJG010000120.1:0-21443 GCA_041745235.1 Ferruginibacter sp.
CAGATTGCTAACCGATAAAAAGTATGAGGAGTACTATAATAAAATTGCTACAGCAGCAGAGAACTTTCATTGCGATAGTCAGAAGCAGATCGTAATTAAATGTATCGGAGCATTTCAAAACCACTACACCTACAGACAGAACTGCCAGATGGACGTTTCTCGTCTGATTTCTATTCTTGAGCATCGGGAGTATGTTCTTGGAAAGGGTATGGATGTATTAGGGCTCGGTTATCCGATGAATCCTAATTAATAGAAAAAGCCGGTTGGAGCCGGCTCTTATAAAATCGTGTTTCACTAATAAAAAAATAAAGGTATGAAAAAAATCACACTACTGCAGATGAAGCTGCTCAATTTCAAAGGCCTTCGGGCTAAAGAAATTAATTTCTCAAACGTTACTGATATTTTCGGTAATAATGGAACCGGGAAGACCACCATAATGGATGCTTTCCTCTGGTTACTCTTCGGTAAGGATTCTACCGATCGGAAGGATTTCGAAATCAAAACCCTGGACAGCGAAAACAAACCTTACCACAAATTATCACATGAGGTATCTGCGCTTATTGATGTAGATGGTGATCAGGTCACTATCCGCAGAACCTTTAAAGAGAACTGGCCAACTAAAAAGGGTACAGCAACGGAAACTTTTACCGGACATAAAACAGAATTTTTTTGGAATGATGTTCCGTTGAATGAAACTGAATTTAAGAGGAAGATCGCCACAATCCTTGATGAAACATTATTCAAACTCATTACCAATACAGGGTATTTTAATGGTTTGAAATGGCAGGAACGCCGCAATATACTTGAACCACTTGCAGGCACTATTACTCACGAAATGGTTGCTGAATGTATTTCAGGTGTGGACTGCACCACTCTTATAAAAGAGCTTAATAACGGCAAAACATTATCAGATTATAAGAAGCAGATTGCTGCCAAGAAAAAACTTATCCGTGATGAAAAGGATCTGTTGCCATCAAGAATAGATGAAGCAAAACGGAGCCTTCCTGAATATGTAGATTATTCGGCATTAGCTGAGAAGCTTGAGAATGCAAAAGGTGCGGTTGAAACCATTGATGCTCAGATTGCTGATAAGAATCTTGTATTATGGGAAGAGCAACAGAAAAAATCTGAGTTGCAGCAGGCAGTACACAAACTAAGTTCTGAGCTGAGAGATATTGAATTTGCCGAAAGAAGTAAAGTTCAGGATCGAAAGCGTCTCCGTGATCAGGATCTGAATACACTTCGTCAGGCACTTGAAATAAGCCAAACAGACCTGCGTAGGGTATCTCTCGAGCTTTCAAATGAAGCCAGTAAGAAAGCTAATATTGAATCACTTCAGGCAGATCTCCGTAACAAATGGAATGATGTCAATAACGAACAGCTGCAATTTAAAGATGGCGCCTTCGATTGTCCTTCTTGCAAACGGGCATTGGATCCCACTAATGCGGAATCTAAAAAGGAAGAGCTCACCAAAAATTTTAATCAGGATAAAACCCGCCGTCTCGAGGAGATTGTTCAGAAAGGACAGCAGTATGGTAATACTTTAAAAACGGTTGAAGCCAACATCACAAATTACACAGCAGCAGAAAATAATCTGACGGCTTCAATTTCGCACATCCAGACGGAAATGAAAATGAAATCTGAGCAGAATGAAAAACTCTCTGCTAATGATGATCAGGAATATACAATTGCTATCGATGCAAATGAAAATTATCGTAAGATTCAGGGACAGATCGAAGAATTGCAGCAAAAAATAAATGTACCTATTCCGCCTGTGGATACTGCAGAGCTTCAGAACCAAAAGAAAGCATTGGCAGAAGTAATCGAGACCTACACCAAACAGATATCTACCAAAGAACAGCGTGAAAAGATTGAAAGCCGTATTACCCAGCTTCAGGATCAGGAAACTGCTCAGGCGCAGGAGATTGCCACATTGGAAGGAATTGAATTCACTATCCTTCAATTTGAAAAGGCTAAAATGGATCTGTTGGAAAGCAAGATCAACAGCTTATTCTCTGTAGCTAAATTCAAAATGTTCCAAACCAATATTAATGGTGGTGAAGAACCTTGCTGTGATACGCTGATCAATGGTGTGCCTTACTCAGATGCAAATACTGCCAGTAAGATCCAGGCAGGCGTAGATATCATCAATACCCTGTGCACATTCCATAATATTTCTGCTCCAATTTTTATTGATAACAGGGAAAGTGTTTTCCTGATCCCTGATAGTGAAAGTCAGATTGTGAATCTGATCGCTTCAGAACCCGACCTGCAGCTGAGGGTCGTAAATGCTGCAGCATAATTTTTTAATCATTTAAAGTTTTAATAATGGACAATAATAACAACGGCCAAGTTGCCGTAACAAAAATCGAATCTCTGAAAAGCATACTGAATGCTGACAGTGTACAGGCACAGTTTAAAAATGCCCTGAATGAGAACAGCGGGTCCTTTGTAGCCTCAGTAATTGACCTTTTTTCCGGTGATTCCTATCTGCAGGCATGTGATCCTAAGCTTGTCGTGATGCAGGCATTGAAGGCAGCGGTCCTTAAACTTCCGATCAATAAGAGCTTGGGCTTTGCATTCATCGTACCCTTCAAACAGAACGGTGTGCAGGTACCACAGTTTCAGCTTGGGTATAAAGGGTATATCCAGTTGGCCCTGCGCACGAATCAATACCGGATCATTCATGCAGAAGAAGTATATGAAGGTGAGTATCGTACTAAAAATAAACTGACAGGTGAGTTTGACCTGAACGGGACTGCTAAGAGCGAAGTGATCATTGGTTATTTCGCACACATTGAATTACTTAATGGCTTCTCTAAAACGCTGTATATGTCTAAGGAGAAAGTTACAGCGCATGCACAGAAGTACAGCAAGTCTTATTCTCAGCAATTTTCACCATGGAAAACAGAATTCGATGCTATGGCGAAGAAGACAGTGCTCCGCAACCTGCTTGGGCATTACGGTATCCTATCTGTTGAAATGAGCGGAGCAATGGCGGGTGATGATGTAGATGATCAGGTGCAGGACGAGATCAGCAAAAACGGTAACGGTAAGGCAATGGACTTCCAGGAAGCGGATGTAGTTGCCACCTCGAATAACACAATGGATTTCGCAAACAATAATTCTCAACAGGGCCCGAACTTCTGATGAAGCTAAAAGTAATAAATAGCAACTCTGCAGGTAATGCTTACATTCTTGAAAATGAGAATGAGGCATTACTTATAGAGTGCGGGGTAAGGTTTGATCTGATAAAACAGGCCCTGAATTTTAATCTGTCAAAGGTGGCAGGTTGCATCCTTACCCATGAGCATGGTGATCACGCAAAGGCGTTACCTGAAATGCTTGCAGCGGGAATTAGTGTGTATTCATCGCAGGGAACTTTTGAGGCGGCAGGTTTTCCGACTCACCATAGAGCGGTTATTACTTTTTCAGGTGATGAATTCAAGGTGGGTAAATTCAGAATCAAAGCTTTCGATATCCAGCATGATGTTGCTGAGCCATTAGGTTTTCTAATCATGCACGAAGAATGCGGGAAAGTATTATTCCTGACCGACAGTTATTACTGCAAATACACTTTTTCGGGGTTGAATAATATCATCATAGAAGCAAACTATTCAAAGCAAATCCTTGACAGAAGATTAAATGATGGTGCAAATCCTCAGTTCCTCCGGGATCGTGTGATTACGTCTCATATGAGCTTGGATACATGCAAGACTATGCTCGGAGCAAATGATCTGAGTCAGGTGAATAACATCGTCCTGATTCATCTGTCAGACAGCAACAGTAATGAAAAGCAATTTAAGCATGAAGTGGAGCAGCAGACAGGGAAGTTGGTGCATGTTGCATCCGCGGGACTGGTTATTGAAAATTTTAATAAAACGCCTTTTTAAATGAGTCCATGAGTAATGAAGAGAGAGCTGCTATCGTTGGATTTATCAGAAGCGGTGCCACGACTGAATCGATCAGCGCAATTACCGGGAGAACCCAATGGGAAATAGAAATAATAAAAGAAAGTATTCTTAATCAAATAAATAAAATCGAATGACTCTTACAAAATTAAAAATCAGCGAAGAAGATGCATTGGCTATGTACCCCACAGCGGATCCTTTTCAAAAGGCAGTCTTGGAAGCAAGCTTCGGTAAAGACTTCTTTACACCTAAAAGCATTATTGAAAGGGTGAATTCTATGCAGGATTTGTTTGATATCGCCAGCACCACAGTAGAAGCTTTAACAGGTCCCCATGACACTGAAGATGATATAGCGTACAAGGTTATAAAAATGGGCATACGGGTGATGAATGAAGGAAAAGTACCTGATCATTCCGACAGTAACCAGGTGAAGTATGAGCCACGCTTCTATGATAACGGTTCGGGTCTCGGCCTGTCGTACGGCGGCTACGATGACTGGGATACGACTACGTACGTCGGCCCCCGTCTTTGCTATTTGAATAAAGATAACATGATGCATGGGTTGAAGATCATGAAAGATTACTACCACACATTTTATAACCTGAAAAAATAAACAATGGAAAAAGTATTACCAACCTCATGGGAACATTTCTGTGAGCTCACCGGGAGAGATCCCATTGCATCCCTGCCAAACGTATCGCAGTTGGATGAGAAAACTGCCGGTCGGCTGATCGCTGATCACAAACTGGCTGCGATGATCCTGTTTTGTAACGGTGGGAAGCTGCCTGATTATACCGACAGCAGCACATGGAAACATGAGCCTTGGTGGGAAGTGGTTAAAGATAAAAAGAAGCCTTCGGGTCGCGGCCTGTCGTACCACGGCTGCGATTACTGGAGTACGGGTACGTGCGTCGGCCCCCGCTTTGCATTTTTGGAGGAAGAAGACCTGCTGCACATAGTGAAGCACTTTCTCGAATTGTATGAAGCGCTATACCTATAAAAAGAATACGGCTGTGTGTCGCTTGGGTTTGGAGTTGTTCAGGTCTCAGCCTGTCGTACAACGACTACGATAACTGGAATACGAATACGAACGTCAGCCCCCACCTATGCAAAGAGTTTTTGAGTGACGCAGGCCCTGCCACTTGGCAAAAAATTACATATTTCAAAATGGCTTTGGTAGCGCTGAATGTGCGAAGAAGACATTTTAAAAGCAAAGGCTTAAATGAAAAGGATACACAACATATACACCCGTATTTGCAGCATCGAAAACCTCGAGGCGGCAGATCTTATTGCCCGCAAAGGCAAGTGTAAACAATATGGTGTGATTCATCATGACAGGTCCCGTGATGAAAATATCCTACAACTGCATGAAGCATTGATGAATAAAACTTACAGGACCTCCCAATACAGCACTTTTCCTGTATATGAGCCGAAGGAGCGAATTGTATACCGTCTTCCTTATTATCCTGACCGCATCCTTCATCATGCGATCATGCTTTACTTGGAAAATATTTTCGTGGCTCGGTTTACCGCAGATACATACAGCTGCATCAAAGGAAAAGGAATACATGCAGGCGCGAACGCAATTAAGAAAGCGCTGAAGGATGTTCCGGGAACCCAATATTGCCTGAAGCTGGACATAACAAAGTTTTACCCGTCTGTAGATCACAGGATCCTCAAGAGTTTACTCCGCAGAATCATAAAGGATGAGGATCTTTTGTGGTTGATGGATGAGATCATCGACAGCGCTCCGGGACTGCCGATTGGAAACTACCTCAGCCAATACCTGGCAAATTATTACCTGACTCCTTTCGATCATTGGATAAAAGAAGTTAAGGGTGCAAAATATTACTTCAGGTATGCGGATGATATTGTTTTACTCTCTGGCAGCAAAAAAGAACTGCATGCATTGCTTGGCGATATCAAAATATATCTAAAAGAGAATTTGTGTCTGCAGGTAAAAGGCAACCACCAGGTATTCCCGGTATGGTCCCGCGGCGTTGATATGCTTGGATATGTTTTTTTCCATGGCTATACGCTTCTCAGAAAAAGCATTAAACAAAATTTAGCGCGCAAGGTTGCCAAGGGTATCACCCCGGCTTCTGCAGCATCATACAACGGCTGGTTGAAATGGTGTGACGCGAAACATCTAACCAAAAAATTATTAGCTGCATGAACGAGTTTAAAGATTTCGGCATAAAGCCAAAATCAAAAGGATTTGAAGGAGATAAAATTAAAATCGGAAAAGTCTTGAACAAAAGAATCAAGGTATGTGATTTCAAAGAGGGCGAATCCAAGTTTAAAGAAAAGGGATCGGGCAGATGCCTTGATCTGCAAATAGAAATTGACGGAGAAAAACGGGTAGTATTTACAGGATCGCTTTCCCTTATTGACATGATCACACAGGTTCCGAAAGATAAATTTCCTTTTATGACCTCAATTATTGAAACATCTTTTGAGAGCTATGAATTCGCATAATAAGTCGAGTTACAACAAAACATTAAATCTATAACCGATAAAAAAAATAATATGGGAAAAACAAAAGTTACTCCTGCAGTTGCTGAACTAAAAATTGAAAGTTCCGCAGAGTACCGGCAATTACCCTTGGATCAGATTCAGGCTGATCCAAATCAACCCCGAACCTTTTACGATGAAACTTCCATGAATGAACTCCTCGGATCTATCAGGGAAAAAGGTGTAATTCAACCTGTCCTGGTTCGGCCGATAGGAGAAAATTATATCATTGTTTGCGGTGAGCGTCGTTATAGGGCAAGTGTCTCCTTAATGAAAGAAGATGCCACACGGAATACTATTCCCGCAATTATCAGGGAAATATCGGATGAAGAAGCTTTGGAATTGCAAATAATTGAGAACCTGCAGAGGAAAGATGTCCATCCGATGGAAGAAGCTGTTGCCTTTAAATCTTTATTAGAACAAAAGAAATGGACGGTAGAAGAGATCGGCCACCGAGTTGGGAAAAAGGATTTCTTCGTTCGCCAACGCCTGAAGCTTAATGAGCTGACCAGAGAATTCCAACATTTGTTCTTTCATAATGCTATTAACCTTTCTGATGCATTGCAATTGGCTATACTGCCATTCTCTACTCAAAAAGAAGTTTATACGGGTAGGGATCTTACAGAATCAACAAAATATTTTAGGGTTGATGATTGGATGTTAAGACAATTCAAGGGAGACTTGGTTAAAGCGCCATTTGATATTACAGACCCCAAACTCAGCCCTGATTTTGGATCATGCATAGGATGCAAATATAATTCTGCCACCAGTGCACTTTTCCCGGATGATGTGAAATCTCCAAGGTGCCTGATGATCAGTGATTATAAATTAAAATCAGAAAATTACTTCGCTCGTGAATTTGAAAATGCGAAAGAAGATCCTACTGTTTTATTGGTTTCTTCATCTTATGGCGGATCAGACCTACAAGCAAAGCTTATTAAGCAGGGGTTAAATGTTTTATGTCAGTACAAGGATTATGAAGAAATAAGTGAGCCTGAAATACCAGACTATAAAGATTTTTATGATGATAATTTCGATGAAGACGATGAAGATTATGATACTGAGGAAAAAATAAAATTTCTGTTTGAAAAGGAGCAGGAAGAATATATCTCTGATAAGTCTGAATATGACCAAAAGATTGCTACAGGGAAATTCAAGAAGGCCTTTGTTATAGATGGAAACGAGCCCGGAAAATTTATCTATGTAACAGTTAAGAAAGGTGCTGCCACAAAAAATACCGGGACACAAGGGTCTTCCGTACAGGAAGATTCTGAAATTGAATCTATCAATTCCGAAATAGACGGAATCAAGCAAAGAACTAAGCGTGCCGCAGAACTTGATGATGAAAAAGTTTGGGCCCGCATTTACAATGAGATCCTTCCACAGAAAGATTTGATCAACGGTGACACTTTATCTAAAATTGATAAGGCTGCTCATATCCTTGCTATGAAAAAGCATCTCGGATATACAGCAACAGATCAGTTTAAAAAGATATTTGGTACTACTGATGAAAAGAAACTTATCGAGGTATTAAAGAATGCAACTCCAGAACAGGAAAATCAAGTTACCCGCCTTTTTACACTTCAATCATTAAAAGCTGCTACCGGATCACATTCCCGGAATAGTGATCTCATGGTTATAAAACTGCAGGCTGAGCAATACCATTCAGAAAAAATACAAGCTATTGAATCCGAACAAAAGGAAAAGCGTGATAAAAGGGAGGAGCGTGCAAATGGCCGCATAAAATCTCTCCAGCTGAAGAAAAAAGAATTAGTAAAACCTGTAGCAGCAAAAAAATCTAAAAAACCTTTTTAATAAATCCTAATGAGCAACATCCATCACACTGTTTCAACTGTAACCATTTTCGCAACAGATAACTATAAGCAGTTTTCCATGATCAACGGGAATCGTGGCCTGAATGAAAATAAAATAAAGAAGATTATTAAGGAGGTAGAATCCGGGAATGATATGCTGAAGTATTACCCGATTCAGGTCCGTGTGGTGGGTGAAAGTTTGGAGATATTGGATGGCCAGCACAGATTTTTTATCTGTAAAAAACTGAAGCGGCAGGTCCATTACATTCTTGTCACTGAAGATAAGAGTATGCCCGATATCGCTAAAGTAAACAGTAATGTGGAAAAATGGGCTTCCAAGGATTTTATCAACTGCTACATTAATCAGGGCAATGAGCATTATATAAAGCTTCAGGAGTTCCTTAATCTGACAAAAATAAGTGTTGGCCTGTCGCTACGCTTACTCAGCTCGGGTAATCCGGGAGTGGAAGGCTTCAGCACGAAGATCACCGATGATTTTCAGCAAGGTGCATTTACAGTAACGCATTGGAATGATGCAATAGAAATGTTTAACGAATGTAAGAAGTTCAACTCCTTTCAGTATTTCATTGACCGCAGTTTCATTATTGCCCTGTATCGGATTAAGAAAGCTGGCCTGATCACAATGGATGACCTCGCCACTGCTGTAAATAAGAACCCTGAGAAGCTTATCAGGAATGCCAATCAGAAACAGTATATCTATAACCTGGAGCAGATCGTGAATATCGGTAAGCAAAAAAGAATTGTAATTATTTAAGACCGGACAAATGACAGAAGTAAACAGTATGGAAAGATCTATCATCAAGAATATGATGCTTTCCAGATCACATAAGGATATAGCTGCTTTCCTGGAACGGCCTGTGGCAGAAATCTCAGAAATAGCAGCAGAGTTAAATCCTGAGAATAAGATATCTACTTATCAGGATAGACTGAATGAAAGAAAAGCCACCTATATAAGGCCGGTAAGGATAAAGGTTGTAAAACCTGCAGGCGCCAAGATGCTGAAGGCAGATCGTTTAAAAATAGAACGTGAGGAAAAGTTGGAACAGAAGCGGCGTAACCAGGCAGAGCGTTTAAATATTGAAGCGCAACGAAGAAATGCCAAGCGTGCACCTTCCTTTAAAATGAAAGAAGTGGATTACTCTAAAATGGTAACAGTGCGGATTGACAGGACTACATTCATTTATGCAGAACCGGGACATGAGCAGGAGGCAAAGCAACGTTTTTTAAAAACTTATGTGCGGCCTATTCATCAGGATTTTCATTTAAAGAAACCATGATATGCCGGTTAGAATTATATCTGAAGGGCGCCTATTTTATTTCTGAAGAATGTGAGATATCAGGAAATGAAGGACTTGAAATGAGCAGGCAGGATTATATGATCAGAGAGGAGGAGATAAGTTCAGCAGCTCAGAAGCTACGGATCAGGTACCTCAGGCAAATTATTAAATGTGAATATGATTACACGGTTTACGCAATCATTCAAAGCAAAATAAACTTTTATGGATCAGAATCCTGTTTTGGCGGAAGTGAAGAAAGCCATTGACCTATGGATGGACAAGACATATAATGAGAGTGAATTTTATTCTCATATCCTGGCAATAATCAGGGAAAACAGCAGTGAAGGGAGTGAGCATAAGCAACAGCTTGAGCGATTAATTTTTAAGGTGGAGGAAATGCGGGAAAATCAACGCCTATTTCATGGCGGTCACAGGAGCAAGCTGGGTCTGTGTAAGCAGCAGGAATCAGAAATGGATAAGAAGATCTTATACCTGCAGACTCATGGATATACTATCGAACGTTATAAGAAGATTGTTAAACAGGAGACTTTATTCGGAGGATAATGATAATAAACACTTTCACGCTGCTTGATGCAGTGAACCAGTTTTGGAAGGTTTTAGAGAATGGCGATCGGCGTAGCCTCACATCCGCAGGCCTGACTTATTACTATTTATGTAATGTCTGGAACGGATGCGGCCGGCCAATTTCATTCCGACGACAAAACACGCTCATTTGCGCTGAGCTGGAAGTAAGTAAGCCGACGCTTGAACGGCACCGGAATATTTTAAAACAAGCAGGGTTAATTGATTTTTTCAGTAAGGGTAAGGGTGATCCTAACATCACTTACAAAATTTTAGAAGTAATAAAACTTTCCTACTCCCAACAAAAGAAGGAAAATAATATTACTACCCCTGTTACTACCCCTGTTACTACCGGTGATTGTATTAAACAGAGTACAGAGAAAGAGATTTTTATTGTAGTAGAAGGAGAAGTAAAAAAACTTTCCTACTTAAAAAATCTTTTCGAATCTGATATCGGCTTAATGGCTCATTGGAGCAGAAATGATTTCGCCGCGGAAAAATTTTCGGACGGCGTTGAGCTCTGGATGATCCAAAACCATCAGGCTAAGTACCCTGACTTTGAAAAAGCGCGGAAACATTTCCTGTATTGGATCCCCAGCTACTCTTTTGAATTGGAAAAACATTTAAAAAAGACATCGAATGGATCAAATCGCAACGGTGCTCAGCACCATAAGGCGGGAAAAAGCACCGGCGCAGGAAATCTCCTTGATGAACTCAGGGACGAATTTACCGCCGCCGGAAACGGATGATGAACTGATGATCATTCATAAAAAATACGCTGCGCCTCAGTTGGGTAAACTTTCAGAGAACGAATTGCGGATTGCGGCAAAGGTATTAGTACTCAAGATTCATGTGATCACCGGATGGGTAGTTCCTGATAACGAAATGCGGGGAATCCTTACTGACCAGTTTTCGAAAAAGCTTCTGGAGGATTACAGCATGTTGAATTCGGAAGAAGTAGAATTTGCATTTCGCAAATCAGGGACTGTTATCAAAGATTGGGGAAAGCAAATGAATCTGAACCTATTGGACCAGGTGCTTCTGCCGTATCTGGGAGAACGGGTCTTGGCTTCAGCATCTGAAGAGAAAAGGAAAAATCCACCGGCGCAGCGGATCTATTCGGATGAAGAAATTCTGAATGAGCGTCGCCGCGAATTGGAGCTTGCGTACCAGGCAATGCGTGATGGAAAATTCCCGTTGATTCATGTATACTTTTCAGAAGTCCTTTGCGCAGATGGATTTATTGAAAAGTCGGAAGATATCAACGACTTCTTTGTGTATTGCCTAAATAATCAGGTTGAAAGACTTTATCAGCGTGAAAAGTAACCGATGGACCATAAAGCAATTGGAAGATTTCACCGCTAAAAGGGAGGAGGAAAAAACTGCACACAAAAAAGAGGAAAATTTATTCACAAAAACGACGTTAAAATATTCCGCAAAAGAGCCGAAAAATATTCCTGCCCCTAAGATATCTGCAAATGTACTTACAAAGCATGCGCTGCGTGTACTTGATTTGAAGGGTTGGAATGTGTGGCGCCAGAATAACGGAGGAGTGTATGATCCGACAAATCAATGCTTCCGAGCAAACAGCTCTACACCGGGAATCAGCGATATAATCGGATTTCATAAAAGAACTGGCCAGTTCATCGCCTGTGAAATAAAAGTTGGGAAAGATACGCTCAGTCAGGAACAGATCTTATTCCTTGACAGAGTACGGCGGGCCGGCGGGGTGGCCATGGAAGTAAGAACGATTGATCAACTTGAAAATTTATAAAATATGATATATCCTGTAATAACACTTTGGCAACCATGGGCGACATGGATAATGAGAGAATGGAAAACAATTGAGACAAGAACGCACGATCGCTTTGCTTGTCTGAAAGGTGAAACAATACTGATCCATGCCGGGCAAACTACGGATGAATCAGCTGCGAAAAATCCGTATCTGACAAAACATCAACTGCTTCACAAACCGGAAGAAGTAATAAACGGTTTTATTTTAGGGAGCGTTGAAGTGTGGGATTTTGCAGAGCTTAAAGACACCGCGGCTAAAATGGCACTGATTGAATGCAGGACAAAACGCTATGGATTGTTCCTGGAAAACGTAGTTTCCTTTCATGAGCCGATACCTGCAAAAGGTGGAATGGGAATATGGTATTTTGATCTGGACAAACAGGAGAAGGTTAAGAAGCCTGAAGCCTTAAAATTGTTGTTATAAAGCTATGGAAAACACAAAAGCAGACACCGACTTCAAAGCAGAAATCATCAGGCAGATACAATTATGGCAGACAAATGATGTATCACTTCAAAAGACAGCTGAGGTTATTTTAGAGAAAGCGAAAGAATGGAAAACACTCACCGATAAAACCGATAATAATGGCAGTCAATCTTAAGAATTACACTTCCGAAATACCTGCAATCACATCCATGGGAAGAATCGAACAGTACCTGGTGCAG
The DNA here is from genome assembly GCA_041745235.1 of Ferruginibacter sp. GTDB lineage: Bacteria > Bacteroidota > Bacteroidia > Chitinophagales > Chitinophagaceae > Ferruginibacter. The sequence goes on from JBGTJG010000120.1 coordinate 12,577, forward strand.
GCAGGCGCCACGGATATCAGTAAGAAATATCAGGATCAGGTATGCGTGGCCATCCGCTTCCGCATGCTGCATAAAACTGAGAAATTCCCGGCAGGAATAGCCATGTTCTTCCAACTGCCGGCAAAAGTGGATGCGTGTTTTAAAGTTCTTTTTGCAGAAGTAAAGCGGCCGAAAGCAGATACTCGGCAAAGGATCATGCAACAAGCAGAACGAACCGCATGGAAAATAATATCTGATTGGGTACAGGTGCAGCTTAGCATGATCCAACTCGAGCAGGCCGAATTACTGCAGGTGTTTCTTCCCTATGCATTCGATCAGGCTACCGAGCAAACCTATTATGAGAAATTGAAGGAAACCCAATTCAAGGCATTATTACCTGCATCATGATCACAGAAAATGGATATTCAAAGGACCCGACCATTATGCCGGAGGGAATCGTAATCACTTGGGGGAAAGATATGCTTGATCTGAAAGGAGGCCTTCGCAATTTCATCAGGTATTTTAACGAAGTGATGCAGGATGAGGATACCATGTGGTTGCAGAAATGTAAGAATGCACCGCAGCAGGATATTATATACGTTTACATCATTGTAGCAAATCGACTTTATGCCCGGGGATATTACGGAGGTTATCAAAAAGGAGAAACTGAGATCAATGTTCCCGGAACTGCTAAAAGCTTTTCATCGAGAGAGGTGATTGCCTGGCCGCGGATCATTGTTGCGGGCCCAATAGAAAAGTGTCCTTTTAAAAGAGAGCTCAAGGGATTTCAAGGATTTCGTTACTGCACTAAACTTTGGTGATCATCTGTCCATAAATCGAAAACCTTCAATATTTTCTTCTACAACCCTACCGTCCTCAAGTTCGATTAGTGCCCACATATATTCGTCCCCGTTTTCACCAACCTTTTAAAAAAATTTATGAAAATAACCCTTTTTGTTTCTGGACGCGCTTCCAATCGAGGATTCATATACAATTTCAACCGGGCGGAGATCTTCTTTTTTCATATTACCTATTTTTACATTAAACTTACAACTGTATTGCTGAAACCAATACAAAAACATTTACGTTTATTTTACATTTATGTTGCATAGTTTTGCACAGAATTACTATTTTAGTGCATAAATCGGCAGGGTAATTGTCCTTAAACCATACGTAGCCACACAAAATATCTCACAAAAAGGCAATTTTATGAACGCGAATTGCAAAATGCAGCAGCATCATTTCTCTTTAACACACGGACTATTAACTTTCTTTGGTATAGAAAGAAGTAATATTTCCCGGTTGAGAGAATTTCATGGCCATACTACAGTACGGACTGCTTTGACATCCGATTGGGAAAAGGTGTCAGGTGACATCCATGGTGTTTTCGTTGCTGAATCTCAAAATATAGAAAAAGAAAAATGTCAGTTGGATGCCTGTCAGTCGAAATAGGCCTAATCGTAAAAAACCGTCCATGGCCAATGAGGTTCGTAAGCAACAGAATACAATAAATCCAACCTCTGCAGGATCTCCGCGAACTCCTCAACAAACACGAGTAACTGCTTCCTTATATCAAGGTGTCATTCCGCCGCCTGACATGATGGAGCATTACAAAGAAATTGATCCGTCCTTCCCAGGACGTATTTTAGCTATGGCTGAAACTGAAGGTGAGCATCGCCGTGCATATGACAAGGCAATTCTAAAAAAGAGCTTTTCCCTTGACATTGTAGGTAACGTATTAGGTTTTTTGGCAGTGATGGGTGTAGCTGTATTGGCCTATTTCTTTATGATAAATGGCCACGCAGATGAAGGGAAAGCAATCGCCATTGGAGTCATGCTGGGCTTAGCGACCATTTTTGTACTTCGGAAAAAATGGAAAAAAGATTAGCAAATAATATCCCCAACGATTTATTAATGCCATTCGGCAAACATAAAGGCAAAAAACTCAGCGAAGTGCCGAATGGATGGTACGAATTCATGTACTACCGCAATAAGCTCACTGGCATCATTAAGCAGTATGCTGAGGAGAACGTTCCAATTATTCGATTTACAAAGGATAAAGAGAATAAATAATTATTGCCTTGTCATTACAGGGCCAGTATTGCTGGTTTTTGTAAGACAGACATCAGGGAAATCTTCATGCTGTGGCTTTCCTTCCTGAAACCAAACACAGCGAACAGTATCTTCTTCGCGATTGCCAGCAAAGTTACCCCGCCTAATAACAGTCATGATAGGACCTCCTGAGTTCAATTTTACAACATCACCTGCTTTTAATTTTTCCATTTTACTGATATTTTTGATTTAAAGATAGGCTGTTGGTCGGTTTACTGCTAAAAAAATAAAGCCTGAAAAGGGAAATTAATGAACTCTGCCATAGGCCTGATCCAGCATATGATCTATGTCTTCAGACTTTTCTATCACTCTAAACCCCTTTTGATGCGACATTGTTATTATTGTATGCCCAAAGACGCCGTCCACGTTAACATCGTGAAAGCTAACAATATGTTTCGGGTTGATATATATTTCTAAGCCTTCAACTCCCGTAAGTACTATTGTTTTCATAAACTTATTCTTTCATACAAATTTAGCAGAAAGCTTGAAGTCAGTAGATTTAATCTCATTGATAAATATATTATCTTTGAGATAATGTTAACGGCAAAGCAAAAACGTTTCGGAGATGAATACTGCGTTGACCTGAACCAAACTCAGGCAGCTATTCGTGCAGGCTATTCAAAAAAAACAGCATATGCAATTGGTTGGGAAAACTTGAGAAAACCTGAAATTAGGAAATATGTTGATGCGAGGTTAAAGGAGCATGCCGTTACAGCTGATGAAGCGATAAAGATGATCGGTGATATTGCCCGCGGGAACCTAGCCGATTACTTTATTCCTCGTAAGGTCTTGAAGCATACACAGCAGAAGATATCTCTCAAGGTGCATATTTTAACTCTGCAGGCAAACATAGAATTTGAGGAAGAATATTTAAGCTTATCAGGCAAAAATGAAGATGAAAAAAAAGGGTATTTAGCCTTTATTCAAGGCTTGAAAGATACACTCCTCCGCAGAAAACTAGAACTGAAGCGAAATCCAAAAGCAACTATAATTGTTGACGGGCCTGCAGAGCTCGTTGAAACGATGGAACTGGATATGACCAAACTGATCGCGGATAAAGAAAGAGGTCGAATCAAATCCATCAAACCAAATGAATTCGGCCTGCAAGTAGAAATGTATGGCGCTGATGCCGCTCTTACGAATATCCTCAAAATGCACGGTTCTTTTGAAAAAGATAATGATCAGAAGAAGCCGGTTGTAATAAATCCATCAGAAGAGCAGTTTGCACTAATCTTAAAACAAGCCCGTGAAGCTTCGTCCACTACCGGCAAGTGAGTGGGTAACCTTCGATACTCCACACCGTGATCTCCTCCAATCCTTTGGTGGCGTGGCGGTAAATGATGTCTTTCTTCCTTCCTGGGAATCCAATTATGATATCGGCCTTTTTTATGGTGGCCGTGGTGGTGGAAAATCCGAAGCCGTATGTGATATCCTCCTGGATCATTGCATGAATGAGAAGTATTTCAAATGCTATTACGGAAGAAAGGTATTTGATACTGTCCGCGGCAGTTGCTTTGCCACGTTGGTGTATTGCATCAAGAAGAATAAGCTTGAGGATGAATTTCATTTCAGCGAAGCAGATACGAGCTCCATGGTCATCGTGCACAGAGCAACCGGCAATAAATTCATTCCCTTCGGATCGGATAAGCCGGACAAGCTGAAATCGATTAAAGATCCCACACATATCTGGTGTGAGGAATTTGATCAGTTTGAAAAGAAGGATTTCGAGATGTTATTTCCCACCCTCCGAACAATCAGAGGCCGCAATATTTTGTTTGCATCATTCAATACGCATGAGGTTATTCCAAGTCATTGGATCCTGAAGATCTTTTTTCCGGAAATATATCAGGGCCTGGATAAAGATGATGTGGCTCATGTGGATCTTATGGACGGCCGTAATGTGAAAAAGGTCTTTGCCAATTTTACGGACAATTATTTTATTGATCAGGAATCATATCGCCAGACACTATGGGTTTCTTCTGCAGGTAATCTTACCACATTCAATGGTGTTGCTAATGGTGATTGGGGCAGTATGGTTAATGATAGTCCGTGGCTGTTCGCATTTAACAGAGAAAAGCATGTGGCCAAAGCAGAAATATTCGCTGTTAAGAAAGAGATCCTTTACCTATCATTTGACTTTAACCGCAATCCGCATGCATGCACTGTTATTCAATGGCCTGATATGAAAAAAGTCCAATTCATTGAAGTGATCAAGGTGGCCAATGTCGGAACAGAAGGGATCTGTGAGATCATTCTTGCAAAATATCCGGGCTTTGTATACATGATCACAGGAGATTACTCAGGAGATACTGTGAGCTCCATCCATAAAGAGCATGTTACAAATTATACCATGATCAAGGATAAGCTGAAGTTGAATGACGGTCAGATTAAGATCAGTCCGAATCCGCGCCTTGAGAAAAACAGAACATTGGTAAATGCTGTATTCTTTAATTATCCTGTTGAAATATGCCCTGTAAAAGCAAGGCCGCTAATATTTGATGCTGAAAAGGTAAGAAGCAGAGCAGATGGTACAATTGTAAAAGATAACCGGGATGATCCTGCTCAGCAAGCGGATGTTTTAGATACTGCCCGTTACTGGATCAATAAATTCATGGGATGGTTCATTAAATGATTGTTACAGCGCATTACCAAGAAGATCTTCTTTGTACAGAAGCGGTGTAAAGAATATAATTGCAGTTTCAAAGTCTGCAAATACGGTAATTGTAGTATCGTCGTTATGGGTAAGTATGCTTTTAGATGCATCACTGGGATCAGCTTCAAGTGATTTGTAATTGTCCATATTAAGCATCTTGGTTACAGGCGACCCGCTCACATCTACAGAAACTTTAATCCAATTCATAATTATAATTTATTCGTAAAGATAATTATATTATCTATCTGATTATATTTGCGTAAAATAATCAGTCGATGGGTTGTGAAGCTGCTTGTTACGAATCTGCCATAAACTGCTGTGCGGATATCCTTCTTCATGTAGGATTGACGGCTTCAACAGAATATTATGTTATCATATCAAGAAGCAGAACAAACGAGTATCAATTAAAATATACTTCAGACAGTACAGGCGATATACTTATACTTAAAAGTGATTTGCCGGCGGGGTTTTTCTCTCAGGGGATTCTTTCCATCAAGATAAAGTCTGTTACCACTTATGAAGAAGTAATAATGGCAATAAACGACCTCGAATACACATGCATTATTGTCAATCTCATAAAGATTAATTCTACCTCAAATCAGTTTCCTATCATAGGTGGTGCAACAGAAAGCGGAGATGAAGGTGAGGGTGGCAGCAGCGGGGTTGTAAACCCAACAGATATCGCATACAATCAGTACGACGGATTAACGAGTTTTATCGGAGGGAATGTCGCTGCTCCGAATATTATGCAGTTCTTTATAAAAAACAACCCTGACGATGGATATTCTTATGTAAGCGACGAGGGGCAAGGGTTTGGTGTAAGTGGTTTATTTCCTCCTTATACAACAAATTTAGAGCGTTTTACGGTTGGTGATGTTTTGTTGCAATGGAGGGTATACGGACCAGGTCCAACGTTTACACCGCTTACAACGGTAAATGAAAAGGTGTTAGTAATAACGCAATTGGCAACGAGATGGTATACTTTATTCAAATTTACAGGAGTGACGCCGTACAATATTTATCCCGGATTCGGTTTGTTGAACTTTTATAATTGCGCCGGCGTTTTAAACCAAGCGGAAGCAACGGACATAGCAGATTTTATTACGAAATGGAATGCGGACCCGGCAAATGTGAATTTTCAAATAATAGACTCAAGGGTACAGAGTGGAGGATGGTACCAAGTTCGTTTAGAGCCTGATCCTTCTGAATTGATTTACCCGATGCAACACATAAAAGTTGAATTAGCAATATGATCGCAGCAGCAATCATAATCAGCCTGCAGATCACAGCGATCTATCTTTTATTTCAGCAGGGAATGTTGCTTGGTTGGTTTCGGATCAGGGTGGCAAATGGATTTGATAAAATCTTCGGTAACAAGTGGAGCAGGATCATTCAAAAGCCATTATGGGATTGCCTGACATGCATGGCGGGAATATGGACAGTAGTTCTTACACAGAAAATAAATATTCCATTAATTCTGATGGTATGTGCATTGAATGCGATCATAGATAAAATACTGAGCTATGAAGGAAGCATTGGAGGCTAAGGGATGGAAAATATATTGGGAATGTAAGTCGCCCTGTTACAAGCAGTATTTTAATCATGTTGCTAAAGTGGGTTTTGAAATCAGGGTAAGGATCAGGAACAAAACATTCAGCATCATTCAGAACAATATGGTTATTGCAGGACCTTTCTGGGAATATCAGCTTGAAGAAAAACTGGAAAAGCATGGCCTCTGACAAAAGATTATCAAAGGATGATCAGAAGATGCTGAAGCAATGTGCGGCTTTGTTTCCTGTAGTACTGGAACAATCCCATGAGGTGCACATAATGACGGGAGCGGAAATAATGGAATTGGAAAAGGAGTATGGAGATATCGAGAAATCGGATAAGAAGTTGGATCCTGAAACGAAATACCCTTACACCATGCCGGTCCAGTTGGCGGCAAATCATTACAGGAGATTAAAGAATGCCTGGTTAAAAGACGGACAGCCGGGAGTGTTAAAATATATGCAGGGTGTAGCAGAGGTTATGAAACAAAACAACGAAAATGAGTCTTAAAATTCTTACTGATATAAACCCGAAGGATTTTTTCCCTGATGCAAAGCATATAATAACTTATGGCTTTACTTTAGGTGATAGGCATTACTTCCGATTTGATGATCCGCTGAATACTCCTTACGATCGTGCACTCAAATGCCTGGTATATTACCGGGAACTGGATATGAATTGTGACAGTGCATTCCTAAAAGCTCACACAGAAGCTTTTGACAATGCTCTGAGTCTTCAGAAGATTACACTGGACACATTATTGTCACTGAAAACCCTGAATGATCAACTTAAACAGCGCCTTGTATTACCGAAAGAGCCGGAACTTATGTTTAAGCTGGCCGCGGTTGTTTTCTTTGATCAGAAGGAGAATCCTTACACATACGAATTCAAATACGGAGAGAATAAGATTCGCTTTTGGAAGAAAAATACAACACTCACTGATTTTTTTTTGCAGAAGCCATTGATGCAATTAATACCGTATTTGCAACATGCAGGGGAAAATTTAGAACAGTTTTCCCAAATGACCGAAAAGGTAAAACAACAACACTTGGACAACCTATTGCCACTATTATCGGACACACAGAAGATGATATTGTCAGGCAAATTAAACTTGTCTCCGGCGCAGTAAACAGCGCAATACTTCCTCATTTATCGATCTACGAATTCTATTGGGAATTAGAAGATCTGCTTAAAGCCGCTTTGAAGCGGAAGGCGCAAAACGAAGGACATGCCGGAAGACGTTCTCATTAATTTTATCGGGAAGACTGATCAGCTACAACCTGCAGAAGATGCCTTGGAGGGAATCATCAGAAAAGAGGGTGAAGTGGGGGCCGCATGGAAGAAAGCGTCTGATGTAATGAGTACACAGACAAAGAATGTGGTAAAAAGCATTGATCAATTGTCTGTAGCTGCAAAGTCAATGGATAAGGCTGTGATAGGTGGTGCATACAAAGATTACCTGAAGCAGATCCAAGCACAGCTCGGTCTTACAAACAAAGAACTTATTGCGTATGTACAGAATGCCCGTAAATCTGCCCAAGCTGCTATCATTTCTGCACAATCTGATGAAGAAATAAAAGAACTATCACTTTCGATTGAGGTGATGAATAATCAGCTCCAGCAATTGGGAGCTGCTGAGGATGAGGCTGGCGCCAAAACATTGTCCTTACGGGCTAGAATCAGGGAAGCAAAAGAAGAATTGGTGGCAATGGCAGAAGCAGGTCTTGCCGGCACTCCTGCATTTCAGGAATTGCAGGCAGAAGCGGGACAGCTTGATGATCAAATGCGAGATCTGAATGCTACAGTAAAAGGCTTGGGCAGTGATACAAAAAATATTGATGGACTTATTTCCCTTGCATCAGGTGTAGCAGGTGGTTTTGCATTGGCACAGGGAACCGCAGCATTATTCGGAGATGAAAATGAAGAAATACAGAAAGCGCTGCTGAAGGTAAATGCAGCAATGAGTATTCTGCAGGGCTTGCAACAGATCCAAATCGTTTTGCAGAAGGAAAGCGCAGCGATGTTGTTCCTGCAATCCGGCAGAACTAAAGCATTGGCTATTGGGCAGCAATTTCTTGCAGCCACTACTTTACAGACAGCTGCTGCAACCGGTGTGTTAAGAACAGCTCTTATCGCTTCAGGAATAGGAGCCATCATTGGCCTGTTGTTAATCGCTGTCAAGGTTATGGACAGTTTCGAGGAAGAGACGGAAAGTGCCGCTGATGCCCAGCAACGTCTTTCAGATGCTACGGCAAACCTTAATAAATCTATTGATGAACAACTTGGCCTTTTACGGGGGATCAATGAACTCAATAAACTCAGAGCCAAAGCTGCTGGTGCTTCAGAAAAAGAAGTTACCGCACTTGAGCGTAGCGAAATTCAAGAGAGAATAAATTTAAGAACCAAAGCGATTGACACTGCTATTAAGCAAGGCCTTTCTGTAACAGAACTCACCAAAGCACAGAATGCGGATATCCATGATCTTCAGGTTTCACAATTGGAAGATCAAATTTCCTTAAGAGAAAAGGCGTCTGAAGAAGCGAAGAAGCAGGCCGAAAAATCCAAGGAAAGA
>JBGTJG010000121.1:0-13619 GCA_041745235.1 Ferruginibacter sp.
AGTAAAGAAATATTCTACTCATATGCCACTGTACGCCAAACAACAAAAAAAAGCAGCCGACCGGCTGCTTTTATTATAAAGAATTAAACCTATCAATAATTTTTTACATTTAATTCTACCCTGCGGTTCTTTGCACGTCCCGCAGCAGTTTTATTATCGGCTACAGGATTATCAATGCCATGACCATCTGATGAAAGACGGCTCTCCGCTATTCCTTTCGAAGCAATATAAGTAATGACCGCAACAGATCTTTCTTCGGACAAAACAAGGTTTTTTTCCTCACTACCCGTATTATCTGTGTAGCCGTCTGCAGTAAGATTCAAGGACTCATCTGCTTTTAAAATTGCAACCACATCATTTAATGATGCAAACGATTTAGGCAGGATTTTGGCACTGCCTGTAGCAAAAAATATGCTTTGCGCTGCTGTGTTTATTTTATCTGTTACTTCTTTAGCTATCACAGGGCAACCCATGTTGGATAAAGGTCCCGCACGGTTCACACATTTGTCCTCTTCATCATTAACGCCATCACCATCCGTATCCTGTACAGGGCATCCCTGCAGCCTGGCTAATCCTTTAACTGTGGGACATTTGTCTTCGTCATCATTTACGCCATCACTGTCCGTATCCGGTACAGGGCAACCATTGTACTTTGCCAAACCTGCCACTGCAGGACACTGATCTTCAGCATCTGAAATTCCATCCGCGTCTGCGTCCGGGCACCCTTTCAATGAAGCAAGCCCCTTTACATCAGGGCAACTGTCCTCATCATCAAAAATTCCGTCACCATCACGGTCGGCTCTTTGAGCGATGGCCGGCACCGGAACTTCTTGTGCTGCCCTTTCCCTTTGTGCTTTATGTAATATGCCGAATCGCAGTCCGATGTGTGCATCAGCTTGCTTGCTTTTAGCTATAGCAGTAATAATGCTTCCTGACCCGAAGAACAAAGGGCCGGCTCTCAGAGAGATGCCTGCATTAAACTTGGTAAGTTCATTATAATTAAGCGGAAGGTAAACGCCGAATGCTTTTCCCTCATAACGCGGTGTCACAGAAAAGCTGTTATATTGATTTGCACTGTAGATGCTGCTTTTCTCTACCATATTAAATTGCATACCCGCATTTAAATAAAACCCGCGGTGCAGGTGATAATCAAACTCTGCCTGCAGCACTGTAGGTAAACTTGCAGAATACTCGCCGTTTACTCCGGTACTGATCGGTGTAAAGAATGCAGGGTTAGCATCCAAGATCGCTTTTACTTCCTCGGTAGATTTATCTTCCAGCTGAGCGAGGTAAAACCGATTGGTTCCCGTAATATTTATATTATATCCTGCACTGTTATTCGGCTTGGCGGTATATTTTATTTTTCCCAGATCCATCAGGGAGAGTGCAGCCTTAAACTTATATTTATTCAGGTGCCTGTCTGAGGAAGAAATTCCTGATGACAAAGGACGGAATTCATAAACAAATCCGATATCCGCACCTATTCCGCTGTTCCCACCTCCCAAAAAATCACTTACTTCAAAATCAACAATATCTACACCTGCACTTCCGATCGCAATTCCACCGGTTGTTTTCTCCAGGTAAGAATCCTGCAGAAGGTCTTCATTTATGGTTGTATTGATCTTGTTTATCTGCAAAAAATTATTTGCAGCGCCGGAAAGATATTTCAGCGTAATTCCCCCCTTGATGAAATGCGGCCCTGAAGTTTTTATTTCACGGGCATAAGCAACCCCTATCTCACTCCATGCATTATTTATTATACGACTGTTAGATCCGGAGCTGAATGTATAAGGGTAACTGTTGTCATCAGTGTTTACCACAGAGTTGATCAGGTTCCCGTCAAAATCTTTAAGATTTGAAACTACCCTTGCCCTGGTTGTTATTGCCATGGCAGATTTTTTATTCAGATTAAAAAGCACTGAGGGTCCGTGTACATCTGCATTTATATTCGCGTTGGTATTTCCGTTACCGTCTAAAAACCTGTCTTCAAAATTCCCTGATTCTGTTGAGGTAATATCTTTAAGCTTAAACTCTCCTTTGTTATTTCCTACAAAGGCATTTACTGAAAAAAGGTTTACATCCCAGCGGTATCTGCTGTCTGCTATATTTGCAGGGTTGAAAAAAACACCGTTAACCCCGGTGTAATTACCCGTACGGTACCCCGGAAAGTTTTGTGCGTTTGCTTGGAAAACAACAGTAGTGAGCAAAGCTAGGATCCATAATTTTTTCATGTAAGCTTAGTTTGGTTAGTGGGGCAAAGATATATATCTGATCCGTATATTATAGATGGCACACGCATCAATCATATGTATAGCCTGCACCGGTACTGTCGCCCCCAAAAACTTATCTTTGCGGCCAAATTACTTATACAGATGATCCTTTCACATAAATGGCTTCATGATTACCTGCCTGGAAGAATAGAACCGGAGAAACTAAGCATGATCTTAACCTCCATAGGTCTGGAAGTAGAAAGCTTGGTGCATTACGAATCCCTAAAAGGCGGGTTGGCAGGAATAGTGTGCGGTGAGGTGCTAACATGTGAAAAACACCCCGATGCGGATAAACTTAAAATCACCACAGTTGATGCAGGCGGCGCAGAGCCTTTACAAATTGTGTGCGGTGCTGATAATGTGGCAGCGGGACAAAAAGTATTAGTAGCAACAGTCGGCAGCAGCCTTTATCCTTCGGCAGGTGAACCTATACAAATCAAAAAGGCAAAGATCAGGGGTACGGAAAGTTTCGGGATGATATGTGCTGAGGATGAAATAGGGTTAGGAGAGAGCCATGCGGGCATTATGGAACTGCCAAATGAAACGGAGATCGGCAGAAAGGCCTCAGATATTTTTGAAATTTATGAGGACAGCATCTTTGAGATAGGCCTTACTCCTAACCGTATGGATGCAATGAGCCACTTGGGAGTTGCCCGGGATGTATGCGCTTACTTATCACATCATGAAGAGAAAACAGTGCAGCCGATCACGCCTTTTAAGAATGCATTTAATGCTGATAATAATAACCATCCCGTAACTGTACTTATAGAAAACCCTGAAGCCTGCAAAAGATACAGCGGTATCAGCATCAGTAACATTAAAGTCGGGGATAGCCCGGTGAGCCTGCAAAACAAATTGAAAAGCATTGGCCTCAGGCCCATAAATAATATTGTAGATATTACAAATTACATTTTGCATGAGACAGGCCAGCCATTACATGCCTTTGATGCAGATAAAATAAAAGGCCAAAAGATCATCGTAAAAAACGCAGCGGAAAATCAATTGTTTACCACATTGGATGAAAAGGAGAGGAAGTTATATGCAACGGATCTGATGATTACCGATGCTGAAAACAATCTGTGCATTGCCGGTGTATATGGCGGGGCCGAAAGTGGGGTAACAGGCAGCACAGTAAATGTGTTCTTGGAAAGTGCATTTTTCAGTCCGGAAAGCATTCGTAAAACGTCTCTGAAACATAATCTGCGCACCGATGCTGCCGCTCGTTTTGAAAAAGGTACAGATATCAGTAATACGGTGAATGTGCTCAAACGAGCAGCACTCCTCATAAAAGAAATTGCGGGAGGCGACATAAGCAGTGGAATCATAGATGTATATCCTTCCCCTGCGGAAAAAAATTCAGTTACATTAAAATACAGTTACCTAAAAAAGCTGAGTGGCAAAAACTATTCGTCGGATACAGTAAAAAAGATACTCACGGCTCTGGGTTTTGAAATAATGCAGGAAGTTCCTGAAGATATCACTGTAAGCGTTCCTTTCAGCAAACCTGATATTTCCATCCCGGCAGACATTGTGGAAGAGATCATGCGGATCGATGGTCTGGATAATGTAGAAATACCGAATGCAATTACTATATCACCTTCCGCAGATGATGACCGATACGGAAATAACTTCAGAGAAAAAACAGCTTCTTACCTGACGGGAATCGGATTCAGCGAAATTTTTACCAACAGCATTACGAACAGTAAATATTATACGGAGAACGAATTGTCCGGCGCTGTAAAAATGATCAATAATCTCAGTGAAGATCTCGATATTATGCGGCCTTCCATGTTACAAACGGGATTGGAAGTGATCGCCTATAACATAAACAGGAAGAATGCTGACCTTAAGTTATATGAATTCGGAAAGACTTATCATACCTCCGGCGATGGAAAATATACCGAACAAAATCATCTCGCTTTATATGCATCCGGTATTATAAGCGCAGGCGGATGGCAACAAAAAGATTTAAAGGCAGATTTTTATTTCCTGAAAGGGATTTGTGAAACAATCACCGCTCTTGCCGGCGTGTCAGGCTCGATTAATATTACTCCGGATAACAATGGAAACAATAATATAAATTTTACTGTACAGGATAAAGTTGTTGCAAAAGCCGGGGCAGTTCCTGATAAAGTCCTTAAACAATTCGGTATTAAAGAAAAGGTGTTTTTCGCAGATATCTTTTGGGATAAACTGATAGCGTTGCAGCAAAAAAACAAAATACTTTACAGTGAGATATCAAAATTTCCCGGTGTTGTGAGGGATCTGGCTGTTATCGTGGGTAAGGACATTTCTTATTCTATGATAGAGCGTACTATTATGGACAACAATATCAGGCCTCTTAAATCTCTGAAATTGTTTGATATTTTTGAAAGTGAGAAACTGGGAATTGATAAGAGGTCAATAGCGATAAATTTTAATTTTGCTGATCATACTAAAACGCTGCCGGATGATGAGACAGATCAGATGATGAGTAAAATCATCCGATCCTTAGAAACCAAACTCAGCGCAACCGTAAGAAAATAATTTGCCTGATATCACTGCACATATTGCCCGTATAAATATTAAGCTGCAGGAGCTTCTGAAAAAACATGCCCATTTACAACAGGATCACAGCAGGCAAATAAAAGTAATAGCAGAGCTGCAGCAATCTGAAAAAGATCTTTCGGAAAGACTTGAAAGTATGCAGCAGCAGCAGCTGATACTTAAGGCTTCTCTGGATAAAATGGATGAGAAGGAGAAGAAGGAGCTGGAACGCCGGATCAGCGGGTATGTACGCAATATCGATAAATGTATTTCTTTACTGAGCCATAAACAAAATCCGTGAGCGAACTTATTCCTGTAAATATTGTAATAGGCGACCGCAGTTACCGCATTAGAACCAAGCCTGCGGATGAAGAGGTGATCCGTAAAACGGTAAAGATGATCAATGACAAGATCATTGAATTTAAAACGCAGTTTGCAGGCAAAGACATGCAGGATTATATAGCAATGGTAATAATATGGTATGCAACACAAAATGTCGGAGCGGAAGGAAACAGCTTGATAAATAAAGAAGTGGCAGATGCTTTAATGAAGATGGAGAAGCAATTGGATCAGGCCACCTGAAACATTTAATTAATTATACATCCTGTTTTTGATTTATAAAGTTCTGAGCACTGCGGCGATGAAGCTCGCCGCATGTGTTTAAGTCGTCTTTTTCTTATCTTCGCCCCAAATAGCCGAAAAATGGGCATTTTGATCATTTTACACAGGAACAAAACAACTACAACTAATGGAACCTACTATAATTTACATCATTATCGGTGTGGCCGCGCTTATTGCGGGTGTCATCGTTGGCAAAATTGTTTTTGCAAAAAACGCAGGTAAGCAGGTACAGGATGCAGAACTTCAGGCGCAAAAAATCGTGGCAGAATCACAGCTTAAAGCTGATTCTTATAAAAGAGAAAGGGAAATAGAAGCTAAAGAAAAGTTTGCCCAACTGAAAATTGAAACAGAAAAAGAAATCCTTGTACGCACTCAAAAAGTAGTGGAAGGAGAAAATCGAATTAAACAAAAGGAGCAAAGCCTTAATCAGAAAGAAGGCAACCTGGATAAGCAGGTAAAGGAAAATGATGTTATAAAAGACAATCTCAATAAGCAAACAGAGATAGTTGCAAAAAAACGGACCGAACTTGAAAAGCACCAGGAGGAACATATCCGCCGCCTTGAAAAAGTAGCCGGCCTCAGCGCAGAAGATGCAAAAGCACAGTTGATAGAAGGCTTGAAAGAAGAAGCACAATCGCAGGCCTTGACTATACAGCAGGAGATCATAGAAGATGCTAAATCAAAAGCCGGAAAAGAAGCACGTAAAATAGTTATACAAAGCATCCAGCGTACTGCCGCGGAAGTTGCTATTGAAAATTCCATTACCGTTTTCAATCTTGAAAGTGACGAAATTAAGGGTTCTATCATCGGCCGCGAAGGAAGAAACATCCGTGCCATAGAAGCTGCTACAGGTGTAGATCTTATTGTAGATGATACTCCGGAAGCTATAGTCCTGTCATCCTTTGATCCGTTGCGTCGTGAGATAGCCCGCTTGTCTTTGCAGCGCTTGGTTGCAGATGGCCGCATACACCCGGCTCGCATTGAAGAAGTGGTGGAAAAGACCAAACGCCAATTGGATGACCAGGTAATGGAAATAGGAGAAAGAACAGCAATTGAACTTGGAATCCACGGGCTGCACAAAGAACTCATCAGAATGGTAGGGCGCATGCGCTTCCGTTCATCTTACGGACAAAACCTATTGATGCACAGCAGGGAAACTGCAAATCTTTGCGGCATAATGGCTGCAGAACTCGGCATGAATCCTAAACTTGCAAAGCGTGCGGGGCTATTACATGATATCGGGAAGGTCCCCGATGAAGAAACAGAATTGAGCCACGCCCTTCTCGGTGCAAAGCTGGCAGAAAAATACGGTGAAAACCCTGCAGTGGTAAATGCAATAGGCGCTCACCACGATGAAATGGAAATGCAGTTTGTGATCTCCCCTATTATACAGGCATGTGATGCCATAAGCGGTGCACGCCCCGGTGCAAGGCGTGAGATCATGCAGCAATACATACAGCGTATAAAAGATCTGGAAAACCTTGCAGCCTCTTATAACGGTGTAGAAAAAGCATATGCCATTCAGGCGGGCCGTGAACTTCGTGTTATTGTAGAAGCAGATAAAGTAACTGATGGCGAAAGCGATAAGCTGAGCTTTGAAATTGCTCAGAAGATACAAACTGAAATGACATTCCCGGGCCAGATTAAAGTAACAGTGATCAGGGAAAAAAGAGCCGTAAACATCGCAAGATAATAACCTGAAAAAATAATTCGTTAGAAATCCTGATCCTTCGATCAGGATTTTTGCATTTGCAACTATTTACCTCTTTTTGAATACGAATATCTCTTTCCCGTTCTTATCTTTATCACCATAATTAATTAGCTCCCATTCTCAACTTTTCCAATATTTTTTTATGCAAGCAAAAAAATTTATCGTTGGCCTCGAAGAAGTCGGCCTGAGTGATCTGAATATTGTAGGCGGGAAAAATGCATCTCTCGGTGAGATGATTCAAAATCTTACAGCATTAGGTATAAAAATTCCGGGTGGGTTTGCACTCACAGTAGATGCCTATGCAGAATTTATAACTCATAATAAACTGGATGCTCAGATAAAAGAGATCGTGGGAGACATGGACCTCGATAACCTGGAATCACTGCGCCGAACCGGTTTGAAAGTGCGCCAGCTTATCAAGAACGGGAAATTTCCTCCTGATCTTGAAAAAGAAATCATTGACAGATACTTAGCGATATCACAGGGTTACGATCAGGACATGACGGATGTGGCGGTACGTTCGTCAGCAACTGCAGAGGATCTGCCTGATGCGTCTTTTGCCGGTCAGCAGGAAACATATCTCAATGTCCGGGGCCCTGAATCATTGTTAGCAGCAGTACGAAATTGCTTTGCATCTCTTTTTACTGACAGGGCTATCAGTTATCGCCAGAGCTTTGGTTACGATCATTTCCTTATTGGACTTTCGGTATGTGTACAAAAAATGGTGAGGTCTGATCTGGGAGCTTCCGGTGTAGCCTTTTCAATCGATACAGAAAGTGGCTTTAAGGATGTAGTAGTGATCAATGCATCTTTTGGTTTAGGGGAACTGGTGGTGCAGGGGGCAGTCTCGCCCGATGAATATATTGTCTTTAAGCCCACTCTTAATGCAGGCTTTACCCCTATCATTGAAAAGAAAATGGGCGTAAAGGATAAAAAAATGGTTTACGGTGATAACCCCGATGAACGTGTGACCATCATCCCTGTAGAGAAACATTTTCAAAACAGGTTTTGCCTTACGAATGAACGCATTATCCAGCTGTCAAAATGGGTAGTGCAGATAGAAGAATATTATTCTAAGCTAAAAGGGCACTGGTGCCCGATGGATGTGGAATGGGCAATTGACGGGCTTTCCAAAGAACTCTTCATTGTTCAGGCCCGGCCGGAAACCATTCACTCGCAAAAAGAAAAAGATAAGATAGTTGAGTATGAAATATCTGATAATGAAAGGCATAATAAACTTATTTTAAAAGGAATTGCTGTTGGCGATAAAATGGGCTCCGGTAAAGTAAGAATCCTTTTTTCGCTGGATAACAGGGTAACAGAAATGCAGGAATTTGAGGCAGGTGATGTGTTGGTAACTGATATGACAGATCCGGATTGGGAGCCTATTATGAAGAAAGCCTCCGCTATCGTTACCAACAAAGGCGGGCGTACATGTCATGCTGCAATCGTAGCAAGGGAACTTGGTGTGCCCGCAATTGTGGGTTGCAAAACCGCCACTGAAGTGTTATCTGATGACCAGGTGATCACTATTTCCTGCGGCGAAGGGGATGTAGGATTGATCTATGAAGGTGATATACCTTTTAAGAGAATAGAAACGGATATGTCGGATATCCCGAAAGTGAAAACGCCCATCATGCTCAATGTAGCATCGCCGGACCTGGCATTTAAATATTCTCATTTGCCAAACGCGGGTGTTGGCCTGGCGCGGGAAGAGTTTATCATCAATACATACATCAAAGTGCACCCAATGGCATTGCTTCGCCACAAAACGCTTAATGATGCTGGGCTTACAAAAAAGATAGGTGAGATCATCAGAGGATATGAAACCGAAGAAACATTTTTTGTAGAGCAACTTTCATACGGCATTGCAAAAATTGCTTCCGCCTTTTATCCCAACAAAGTGATCGTACGATTTTCTGATTTTAAAACCAATGAATATAAAAATATGCTGGGCGGACATTATTTTGAGCCCGATGAAGAAAATCCGATGATTGGCTGGCGGGGTGCTTCCCGTTATTACAATAAAGATTATAAGGAGGCATACGGCCTGGAGTGCAAAGCAATTAAGCTGGTAAGGGAAAAAATGGGGCTTACCAATGTGGTTGTAATGTTACCTTTTACCAGAACTGTAGAAGAATGCATCAAAGTACAGGAAGTGATGGCAGAGCATGGCCTTAAGCGCGGCGAAGATGGCCTGGAGGTATATCTTATGGCAGAAGTACCGAGTAATGTGATACTTGCGCATGAATTTGCCAAACATATTGACGGCTTTTCCATCGGTTCCAATGACCTTACCCAACTTACACTGGGGCTGGATCGGGATTCTTCGCTCGTGGCATATTTATATGACGAACGAAACCCTGCAGTAAAAGAAATGATCCGTATGCTGATACGTGCAGCAAAAAAAGCAGGCGTAAAAGTGGGGATTTGCGGACAAGGACCATCAGATTTCCCCGATTTTGCTCAATTTTTAGTGGAAGAAGGCATTGATTCAATATCGGTTACACCGGATTCTGTATTTAAAACTATAAAAGCTATACATTCTGTAGAAAATGCAGGCTAATTTTCCATTATCCATTGTTACATTATCCATTAATTTCCCTACCTTTGCCATCCTTTAAAAAGAAAGATATGGACGCAGTAGCATTTATACACGAACAATTAACAACAATACCAAAAGTTCCCACCTTTAAAGCAGGTGATAACGTAACTGTAAATTATAAGATCATTGAAGGAACCAAAGAGCGTATCCAAAGCTTTAAGGGCGATGTGATCAAGCGCCAGGGTACAGGATCTACCGCTTCATTTACTGTTCGCAAGATCAGTGACGGTGTAGGTGTAGAGCGTTTGTTCCCGGTTTATTCTCCTAATATTGAAAGTATCGTTCTTAATAAAGTGGGCCGTGTAAGAAGGGCAAAACTGTACTTTCTGCGTGAAAGAAGCGGCAAGAGTGCACGTATCAAAGAAAAAAGAATGGCTGTTGGCCTTAAGAAAGGCAAAGCATAATTTTTTATATAAATATTTTTTAAGCGAAAATTTACGATTTTCGCTTTTTTATTATACGGTACTATACCCATTGAAAAATAACGAAGTGAACCGCGACATTGTTTAGGCCGTATATCTATCTTTAATCTTTGTAAATAACCGGTGACAGAAACTGAAAAAAAAGGCGTTTTCGAACGCTTTAAGAAAAACACTGCTGATGATGAGGGAATAGAAATGTCTTTCCTTGATCATTTGGAAGCATTGCGCTGGCATATAGTTCGCAGCCTGGTTGCTTGGGTTGTATTAGCTTTAACGATCTTTATTTTTCGTGATTGGGTCTTTGATAATTTTATTTTAGCTCCCAGCCGTCCTGATTTTATTTCATACACCTCTTTTTGCAACTTCGGCCGTCTCTTGCACATGGGCAATGCTTTGTGTATGCCTCCTATAGATATGCAGCTGCAGGGAAATACCGTAAGCGGCCCTTTTATAGCAGCTATTAATATCTCGCTTGTCGGAGGCTTTATTCTCGCGTTTCCTTATATATTTTATGAAGTATGGCGCTTTATCAAACCCGCGCTTTCAAACAGGGAGCTTAAATATGGCAGCAAAAGTATTTTTTGGGTTTCATTCTGTTTTTTTCTGGGGGGAGCATTCGGGTATTATGTATTGGCACCGTTCACTTTTAATTTTCTTGCAAATTTTACAATAGGTACAACGGGCTCTTATAAATATATTCCGACGCTGGATGATTACATAAGTACGCTGAACAATTTGATACTGGGTTGTGGTATTGCATTTGAGCTGCCCGTGATGGCGGTTGTACTTGCAAAAATTGGCGTCCTTACGGCGGGCTTTTTAAAGAAATACCGCAAATATGCTTATGTAGTGATTTTAATCGTAGCAGCAGTACTTACGCCTTCTCCTGACTGGATCAGCCAGGCGATCGTAGCGCTGCCATTAATATTTCTGTACGAAATAAGCATTATCCTGGTAAAAAAGATCGATGCAAAAAAAGCGGTTGAAGAAAAGCAATGGGAGTAGCAGAATGCATATTACTTAACAAACCGGGTAACCCGGAATTACGTTTATAGAAGTACTTTTAACGCCTTCATTATAATATTTTCGTAACTTTACACCTTTAAAAATACAATTATGGCACTCAACATTTTTATAAATACTCTGCTTATAGGTATGCCCGGCGGCGGCGAATTGATCCTGATAATTGTCGCTATACTCTTATTATTCGGGGGCAAAAAAATTCCGGAACTAATGCGTGGCTTAGGAAAAGGAATGCGTGAGTTTAAGGATGCAAAAGAGAACGTGAAAAGCGAAATTGAACTGGGTATGACTGAAAAAGACAAAGATGAAGAGATCAAAAAACTTCGTCAGCAAATGGAGCAAACTAAAATGCAGCAATCTCAGACGCAGGTTCAGCAACCTCCCGTTCAACCATAAAATTTGCAGGCAGGAGCATATTTCTGCAGGCTAAAGTGTATAAGATAAGGTCTCCCTTTATTAAATTCACTTTAGCTTTTTTTATGCCCTTCTGATTGATGAATAGTTTACCATCAGGAGAATGTTTTTCACACAGTAATAACATGATAATGAGTTAATCTGCTTGATCTAACAGATCACATGCGGTAATTTTGCTATTATACAGAAATTGTAAGGTGAGTAGCCATTGAATGATAAAATACCTTTCTATACTTGTTGGCCTTTTATTTTTTTCTGCAAATGTCTTTGCACAGCAGAAAAAAACGCCCGTGCGGGATACCATCCCGGTTATTCCAGATACGAGCATTCAGGCAGTGAAAGCGCAGGAGGCTATTATAGATGAGATCGTAGAAACCAGATCAGTTCCCCAAAAAGATAAGGTCCAGTATTTCAGCAAGCTTACACGTTACGGTTTTAAAAATCTTTTTCCCGGTTACTCTTACAATGCCGCTAAACCGTACTCGTCCCAGGTAAATCCTAATGCTGAAGCCTATATGCAGGATTACCTGCGGGTTCACAGTAAAGGTTTGCTGCAGTTGCGGAGTTCCGGTACAGCCTACTTTAACCTTATAGATAATATTTTTACTCAGTACGGATTGCCGAAAGAATTAAAATATCTGGCAGTTATAGAAAGCAACTTAAAAAATAGTGCCACAAGCTGGGTAGGTGCAAGCGGACCATGGCAGTTTATGGCCCCTACGGCGAGAGAATACGGACTTACTGTAAACGGGACGTATGATGAGCGTAGGGATTATTTTAAAAGCACACATGCTGCTGCCAGATATTTGCTGTCCTTATACAAGCAAATGAAAGACTGGCTTCTGGTTATAGCTGCGTATAACGGTGGCCCGGGCAGGGTTAATTCTGCCATATCCCGAAGCGGCAGCAGGAATTTCTGGTCTCTGCAGTATAATTTGCCGGAGGAAAGTCGGAATCATGTAAAAAAATTCATTGCCACACATTATGTAATGGAGGCTGCCGGAGGAACGGGAATAGGGAATGCTGGGTATAGCGGGAATAAATCAGCCGGCACATCATTGAATCCTTACGCTGCAAAAAATACCCTGAGTGAAAAAGAAATGGATAATGCAGAGACGCAGACCATTACCGGAAAATACAATTCTGTAATTATTGCCAAAAACATCAATATGGATATTGTAACGTTTAATCGTTACAATCCCCTGTTCGACGGACAAATGGCATCGAACGGAAAATATGAGCTCATTCTTCCTAAAGATAAAATGGATATTTTCCTGGCCGAGAAATACCGCATACTGAACGAATGTGTGCAAATGCTGTTAGGGGAAGGAGATATTCCAACCAACACAACTGTATATCCTAAAAAATATAAAAGAAAGAAATAAAGCTGCGTTAGCTATAAAATATCCGGAGTAAGTGTGCGAATAATCCCCTCTGCCTTTGCCAGGCATTCTTCATATTCTTCATTCGCTTTGCTGTAAAATGTAATTCCGCTTCCTGCTGCAAAGGAAAGGGTTTCCGTTTTTTTATTATAAAACATACTCCTTATTACTACATTAAGATCAAAATCACCCCAAGGTGTGATATAACCGATTGCCCCGGAAAAAAGTCCACGCGGATGAGCCTCATATTTTTCAATTAACTCCATTACTCTCTTCTTAGGGGCTCCTGTCATTGATCCGGGAGGATAGCAGGCTTCAATTGCTTCTGTAAATGATTTGCCCGGTTCTAACGTTCCTTCTATACTGCTGATCATTTGATAAACCTGGGGAAAGGCATAGATCCCGAAAAGTTCTGTAACGACCACAGAATCTTTTTTACATACTGTGCTCATGTCATTTCGCACTAGATCCACTATCATTACATTTTCACTTTTATCCTTCACACTGCGCTTCAAATTTTCCCGCCCAGCTATATCATCTTCTGCATTATCCCGATTTCTTTTTGCTGTTCCTTTTATTGGCTGAGATAGTAAACTGCTACCCGTTTTTTTTAAAAATCTTTCCGGGCTGGCACAAAGGCAAAAC
>JBGTJG010000122.1:0-4306 GCA_041745235.1 Ferruginibacter sp.
GGTATAGACAGCGGGCTTACTACCGCTATCGGGAGTCAATACAACAACAGGCTTAAAACCTTTACTGTTGCTTTTGACGGAGCGTATAATGAAGCGCCGCTTGCAAAGCTTGTCGCAGAAAAATACAATACTGATCATTCAGAAATAAATATTTCCTTTGATCGTTTAAAGGATGACTTGGAAACGATCCTGTACAACTACGGCGAGCCCTTTTTTGACAGCAGTGCCATCCCCAGTTATTATGTGTGCAAGGAAGCAAAAAAGCATTTAACTGTTATTATAAACGGCGATGGGGCTGATGAGCTGTTCGGCGGTTACCGGCGGTACGTTCCTTTTGCTAAATATGATTTTTTTAAAAAAAATGCTCCCGTTAAAGGGGGCGCATCTTTTATTAAAAAATTTCTGCAGCCCGCTGATACCAAACAATCGAAATACAATTATTTTTATCGCTTGCTGTCACTCGCCTCGAAATCTGAGCTGGAAATATATTTGTCGGCAACTTCTGATATCATGGAGGACCATGAAGAAAATATCATTGACCCGGGATTTGATTACATGCAGGAGATGAGGCAGGATTTCCAAGTGATCGCCGGCAGTAAGTTGAGTGGCTTACAAAAGATCATGAACATGGATTTTGATACTGCTCTTTTCAGCGATTTGCTGGTGAAGATGGACATAGCTACCATGGCACATTCCCTTGAAGGCCGCAGCCCGTTTTTATGTAAAGAATTGCTGGAATATGCACCGACCATAAATGACAATTTTAAAATTAAAGGCAGCAGCACTAAATTTATACTAAGGGAGCTGGCCAAAAAATATTTGCCTGCCGAACTGGTCAATCAACCGAAAAGAGGTTTTGAGATCCCGCTAAAGAATTGGGTAGAAAATGAGCTTAAAGAAACAATTCTCGATCATGTGGGTTCTGCAAATGCTATGCATCATCAGTTCATAAAAAAAGATTTTACACAAAAGCTGATAAATAATCAGGTAAAGATGTCTGCAGAAAAAAGAGCTAAAATACTTTGGATGGTGTACAGCATGGAAATTTGGTACCGAAAAAATTACCTGAGAGCATAATTAAGTTGCAATCATTACAATGACATTCCAGGAACTTAAAAAAAATCTAAAGAAGGATTTCACGGGGTTTAAGCCGCTGAAAATCGCTTTGCTTGGCGATTCAGCCACGCAATTTCTTGCTATGGCGATCCGTGGCAGTGGATTTAATGCGGCCTTGGATATAGACATATATGAAGGTGATTATGACCTTATTTACGAAACAGTCTTAGATTCTGAAAGTAAGATCTACAAAGAAAACTTTGATCAGATCATCCTTTTTCATTCCTCAGAAAAATTTGCAGAATCCTTTTACAAGGCAAAGCCGGAAGAACAAAGAGACTTTGCTGTAAAAACGGAAACGCATTTCCGAAACCTTATTTCTATTATTCAAAACAATACCAAAGCGGGTATTATTATTACCAATTTTCCGGAAATCAATGACAGCGTATTCGGAAACTTTGCTTCAAAGACGCCTTCCTCTTTTCTGCATCAATTAAGGAAAACAAATATTTTTTTACAGGACATTGCATCAGAAATAAAAAATGTTTTCATAGCTGATATTTTATCTCTTGTAAATAATGAAGGGCGAAAAAATGCGGTTTCTGCTAAATGGTACATTACCTCTCACAACGTTTTCGTGCTGGATTTTTTGCCTGTTGTTGCAAAATGCTTTAGTGATATAATCGCCGCACTTTCAGGGAAATTTAAAAAAGCATTGATACTGGATCTGGATAATACTACATGGGGCGGTATAATCGGTGATGATGGCATGGAAAATATCCAGATCGGTGAGTTGGGAATCGGCCTCGCTTTTACACAGTTGCAATATTGGGCGAAAGAATTAAAAAAACGCGGAATCCTGATTGGCATATGCAGCAAAAACGATGAGCATATTGCAAAGGAAGTTTTTGAAAAGCACCCGGACATGATTCTTCGTATGGAAGACATTTCTATATTCGTCGCCAATTGGAGTAATAAAGGAGATAACATTAGATATATTCAGGAGGTTCTCAATATAGGGATGGATTCAATTGTTTTTATTGATGATAATCCATTTGAGAGAAACCTGGTGCGCACCATGTGCCCGGATGCAACAGTGCCCGAACTGCCCGATGACCCGGCAGATTATCTTTCATACCTGCAATCGCTCAATCTCTTTGAAACAGTTTCACACACGGAAGAAGATGCAGAACGTACTAAGCAATATCAGGAAGAATCGAAGCGGGTTGTAATGCAGCAATCTTTTGAATCTGTAGATGAATATCTGGCGAGTTTGGAAATGGAAGCAAAAGTTGAAAGTATCAATTCATTCAATCTTGCCCGTTGTGCGCAGCTTACGCAGCGCAGTAACCAGTTCAACCTTACCACAATAAGATATACAGAAGAGCAATTAAAAGGGTTTATAGAGAACGGGGGTAAAGCAATTTGCATTTCTTTGAAAGACAAATTCGGGGATTATGGCCTGATAAGCCTCCTTCTTTTTGAGAAAGCCGATAATGTAATGCACATAAATACCTGGATCATGAGTTGCCGGGTTTTAAAAAGGGGCGTAGAGGAATTAGCTGTTAACGAAGCCGTACGCTTGGCTCAGGATGAAGGATGTGCTGAATTGGAAGGAAAATATTTGCCTACTGTTAAGAACGGTATGGTAAAGCAACTGTACAGCACAATGGGTTTTGAGCAAATAAATGATAAGGATAGTAAGTTAAAATGCACGAATTTTGCACCTTTAAAATCTTTTATAAAAAAAGCAGATGACTTACGAACAGGTAATGATTGAGGTACAGGAGATCTTTCGTGATATTACAGACAACCCCACAATTGATTTAAAAGCAGAAACTACCAGCGATCATATAGAAGAATGGGATTCGCTTACACACATACAATTGGTTGTTGCTATTGAATCGCATTTTAAAATAACCTTTACCGCAGAGGAGATAGGCAGCTATAATAATGTGGGAGAGATGTGTGAAAGCATCGCGAAAAAACTAAACTAATCGTGCAACAGGGAGATATTTTTACAAGAAAATATGTTGTTACGGACAAAGTATATAACGGTTTTATCGAGACGTTTGCAGATAAAAACCCTTTACATACTGATAAGTCTTTTGCGGAAAAGCTCGGTATGCCGGAAGTTGTAATGCACGGCAATATCCTTAACGGGTTTCTTTCGCATTTCATTGGAGAAGAATTGCCGCTGAAAAATGTGATCATACATTCCCAATCCATTAATTTTTATAAACCAGTTTTTTTGAATGAGACTGTTTCGCTCCAGGCTGAGATTGCTTCTGTAAGTGAAGCGGTGAAAACCTATTCGTTTAATTTCATTTTCAGAAAACAATCAGGGATTAGAGTAGCAAAAGGAAAGATACAAATAGGTTTATTATAAAATAATTTATGAAACGTATGAATATACTCATAACAGGAGGTGCATCTGGATTGGGGAAGAGTATAACTGAAACCATGGCATTATCTTTTCCTGAGGCAAAGATATTTTTCACTTACTTTTCTTCCGCAGAGGTTGCAGTAGCTATAGAAACAAACTTAAAAAATACCACCGCTTTAAAACTGAATTTTAAAGAAAAACAAAGTGTTGATGGTTTTTCAGAAAAAATAGCTTCCCTCGATATTGACATTTTAATTCATAATGCACTTACCGGGCTTCATCGGAATCATTTTCATAAAGTAGACACTGATATGTATATGGAGGGATTTAAGGAAAATATATATCCGGTTTTAAAACTGACCCGGGCATTTATTAAGACTGCCAGAGTAAAAAAATCAGGGAGATTGATTACTATTCTGAGTTCAGCTGTGCAGGGTATGCCTCCAACGGGAATGGCAGGATACATAGCTGAGAAGAATTACCTTTTAGCAATGTCAAAAAGCTGGGCGTCAGAGAATGTGCAGTTTAATATTCAGAGTAACTGCATATCGCCTGATTTCATGGATACTCCCCTTAACAAGGGGACAGATTCTCGAATCAAAGAGGAGATTATAAAATCCCAACCCCTTAAAAAACTCCTTACGACAGAAGAGACTGCAGAAATAGTCAGGTTTCTTGCTACTGCGCCCCCACATCTTACCGGGCAAAATATTTTGCTTAATAACGGCAAAAATTAGGTGATGAATTTAATTGAGTATAAAGTATATAAAACTAATAACCTCACAACGGCGCAACTGGATTCATTTGTAAGAAATTTCAATAAAGTATTTGAAAAAGCTACGGTCGTTTCGGATTTTTTAAAAC
>JBGTJG010000123.1:0-11711 GCA_041745235.1 Ferruginibacter sp.
TTCTCCAAGGGCAAATTTTATGAACGGATCCGCACCGGCAAATTTGAGTCCCTCGTCATTGGCACCGTATCTCAATTTGATCAGCTGCGTTTGGCCACCGATCGTGTTTGCAGAGCCATGGAGAATATGTGCTGTAGTAACACCGCCGCTCAACTGGCGGTAAATATTTACATCTTCGGGATTGAGGTTATCGCCAATGCGCACTTCTGAAGTAACCGATTGCCCGCCTTCATTAATAGATGAAACAGCTATATGGGAATGTTCATCAATGATACCTGCGGTAAGGTGTTTACCGGTACCGTCAATTATTCTTACATTTCCTGCAGATATGTTTTTACCTATGCGATCGATCTTCCCGTTCACCACCAATACATCTGTATTCAATAACCTGCTCTCTTTTTCGTTGGTCCACACGGTAGCATTCTTTACCAGGATATTTTCTTGCTTTGGCATTTCTTCTTTGCCATAACCATTGAACGGATAAATTACTTTTCCCACGACAGGAATATCTTTTTTCTTTGCGGTATCCGCTTTGGGTTCGGTTGCTTTTATAAGAACCGCTGTCCAAACAAGCATGTTGCCCGCTGTATCTGTACCGTTCCCCTGCCAGATGGTGCCGTTATTTACACCGCTTAGCTTTATGGTCGGGCCGATATTCACCTGCGGTAAGGGCCTGCCACCTGCTACTTTCGGTCGGGATTCATCTACGGGTTTTTTATCATCGCCGATCTTTACTTCATCAGCAATGTTGGAGGAATCAGATATTTTTACGGAAGGTACGGGCGGTGTTATTTTATCTTTTCCTGCATCTGCCCGCACCGCTGAATCTACAGCAGCCTTTTTCTGCTTCGTTTCAGCAACAGGTGAGAAATTGATTTTCACAAGCTTACCGTCGGAGCTGAATTTTGTAGTAAGTGTATCCCTGTTAAAAACCTTTGCTTCCGAACTGTTTTTTACATCCAGCGTATAATTCCTTTTTCCTGCCGGGGTAGTTACTTCCAGTTTATACGTTCCTGCAATATTATTAACTGCATCGTTCTTTACAATATACTTTTCTCCCTGTATCCAGTTTTGTATGATGTTCGTTTTTTCCCTGAATATCGGACCTGAAGTAATAAGAAAATTAGCAAGCTTCCCTGCTTCCAGGCTGCCGACTTTATCGTAGACATTAAGCAGCGTGGCCGGTGTTTTTGTAAGTGCTTCCAATGCCTTTGTTTCCGAAAGGCCCGCGTCTATTGCTCTCCGCAGGTTCGCCATAAACGTTTTGACGTCGGTGAGCTCTGCTGCTGTTATGCTGAAAGGAATATTTGCTTTTTCTAATGCAGCAGGATTGCCGGGAGCCATCTCCCAATGCTTCATGTCTGCAAGATTAATGTACCGTGCATCATTCGGATCATCTGCATCCATAGGTTGCGGAAAATTAACAGAGAGGATAAAGCTTGCTTTTGTGCCCGCTATTTCTGTTATCCGTTGATATTCATTTCCGCCGCCCTTTATGATATACTGCACACCGAATTCATCACCGATCCTGTCTGCACGGATGTCATTCCACTTATCATTTGCTTCAAATATTTGCGGTAAAATTTTATTTTCTGTGTATGCGGCAAGGCTCAGGTTTGTTCCCTCGTTGGTAGTTTTACCTGCTTGTGCATTAAGTGTGTTCTTATACCATTCCGCATCCAGATATGTCTGGCGCAACAAGGCTATTGATCCCATTAAAGACTGAGGGTAACTTTGGTTGGATGTTCCTTTGCTCAATGAAAAATGTGCTGCTGTTCTGTCTTTGATGAGGACAATGTTATCGGGAAGTTTTGCAAGCGTAACCATTACTGCAGTTCCCCTTGCTATACCGTCTTTTTGATGGGAAGATACCGTTCCGAAACCCGCTTCTCTTAAAGTGCCTGCTTTCGTTTCATCTGCGGTAAACAGTTCTGCAGCATTTACCTGCGATTTGATGGCCTGGTTCCAATTATAAGCACCTTTTGTGGCAGAGGTTATTTGCGATGGAGCATTAAAATTAGTAGCCGCTTTCTGAGGAGGAATAATGCCGTAATCACTGTATATATCAATGAACGAGGGGTAAATATATTTCCCTTTGCAATCCACAATCACTGCATCGGCCGGAAGAGAAATGTTATTGCCTACAGCTGTTATCTTCCTGTTACGGATAACCAGGGTTGCATTAGCTAAACTCGTGTTTGCATCTTTTACGATAGTTGCATTGACAAATGCATAAGATTGATTGGTTGGTTCAGCTATACCATTTACGGGAAAGGTATTTTGAGCTGCAGCATTATTTACAAAAAAACAAAAGCTGAGAACGGTAAGCCGAAAGGCGTACGTATTAAATATTCGCATTCATAGAGTTTTACGTGCGCCTGAAGATAAAGATTAGTTAGTCTTTAAATGCACCACTCATAAAAAAGGGATATCGGAGAATATTTGTTGTGTGAGTTTATATCAATAAGCTAATCACCCTTTCTGATGATCTTGTTGGCATCTTTTTCCGTGTCGGCCTCCGGCTTCACTTCCGGCTGTTGGTACTTTTCATCTGGCTCATAACTGAGCTCTACGAACATAGGGAAGTGATCACTGTTCACTTTACCAACCCTTTCTATTCTGTTTAATTTAAAATGATTGCTGTGAAGAATATGGTCTAATGGCCAACGGAATATCGGGATCTTAGCATGGAATGTATTGTAAAATCCTCGGCCGCGGCGGGGATCCAGAAATCCGCTTACTTCCTGAAATAATTCGGTCGTTTCTGACCATGCCACGTCATTAAAATCACCCGCTACAATCACAGCGCCGCTTTCTTTTTTTGCTTCTTTTGCCATTAGTATTAATTCAGCATCCCTTTCCTCACTGTCATCAGCTTCGCCGGGCACCGGTGGCCTGGGATGAATTACGAACAGTGTTATCTGTTTACCGGAAGAGAGCGTAACTTTTGTTCTTATGGACGGAATGTCCTTCTCAACTGTATAGCGGACTGTAGATTCGCTCAGTGGCAGGCGGGAGTACAGATGCATCCCGTATGTATTAGATTGAGGTATTTCTACCCGATAAGGATAGTCGGCATTTAGAGAAGTAAGTGCATTTTGCCAAATGATGTCAGACTCTGTAGTTATAAAAATGTCAGGTTTATATTGACTTACTTTGGCCTTCACCTGATCATATTCTTTGTTTGGCTGATAAACATTACACATAAGAAAGCTGATGTGTGTCGTATCATCTGCGCCTCCTTTGGACCACAACACCTGTTTAGTGCCAAGCGGCGTGTATGGCCAAGCCTTATACCCCTGTATTATGATCACTGCAATAAACATCGCTACAAAAACGTAACCTCGCCGCCCGCGCTTAAAATAAAAAAATGCATACCATAGCAGGGCTAAAACAGCTATGCTGAAGGATTGCAGACGGGGATAATCAAATATGCGCACATACCATTCTTTTGACGGTATAAACGGGATTAGTGTGGCAGAGAGGGCTATTACAGCAAGCAAACCAAAAACAACAAGCCCGATGTAATAATAAAAAGGTTTTTTCATGAAAATGCTGACCAATAATTACCTGTAAGTTTATACAATAATAAGAAAAGTAACTTACAGGTTTACAGAGAAATATAAAATGATGAAAACAAGGGTATTGTTCACCGATCCTACACCGAAAGTATTAATTGGATGTTGGAACATTATTTAATTTTTATCTAACTTTATATAATTAAAACGTAAAATGCTCCTTAAATAATTTTATGCAGGATGTGGTGAGAAAAAACAATGTTGTAATAAAGGGGAAAGGTGAAAGAACAATGTTATTTGCCCACGGTTTCGGTTGCGACCAGAATGCATGGAAATATCTGACTCCTTGTTTTGAAGAAAGTTATAAAATAGTGCTGTTTGATTATGTAGGTGCAGGAAGATCAGACCTCAGTTCATATGATCCTAAACAGTATGATTCGCTTGAGGGGTATGTGTCGGATGTTCTGGAGATCTGCAACGCTTTAGAATTAAAGGATGTAATTTTTATTGGCCATTCGGTAAGCTGTATGATAGGGGCTCTTGCCGCCATAAAACAGCCCGCGCTTTTTAAAAAACTTATTTTTATAGGTCCCTCTCCGTGCTACATCAATAACGGAGATTATATCGGCGGTTTAGATAAAGAGGCTATCGATTCATTATTGGAAGTAATGGAAGAAGATTATATTACATGGGCAAGAGCCTTGGCACCTCAAATTATGAATGAACAAAACGGGTCGGGCCTTAGCGGTGAACTGGCCGACAGTTTTTGTGCTATAGACCCGGTCATCGGTAAACAATTTGCAAGAGTTACCTTTCTCGGAGATAACAGGAGAGACCTCAAATATATCCCCGTAGAAAGCCTGACAATCCAGAGCTCCGATGATACGATTGCTCCCCTGTCAGTTGGAGAGTATATCCAAAAGCATACTCCGGGAAATAAACTGACGGTTATAGAAGGGCACGGACATTGCCTTCACATGAGTGATCCTGTTCGCACAGCGGCAGCTATAACTGAATATTTAAAGGATTAAGAAAGGGTCATTCAGAAGCCCTTAATTTTATAAAATAATTATTATGCAGTCAGTAACAGTTAAAGAGACCCCTATAACTAAACTCCCCTCAGAAAACATATACGATGTATGCGCTCCGATGGTATACTCCAAAATTCTAAGTGTGGTGAAAGAGCCTGCTATTGCAGAAACGATCCTGGAAAGAGTTTTTGTAAGTGCCTTTCAGGACGAGGAAACTTTTAAAGGAAGTAAGCGATCACCACTAATGACCTTATTGGAAACTTCCGGTAAAAAAAGTGAAAGAACAATTAAAGCACTGAGCATTTTCCGGGAATGTTGCGGAGGAACAACGCTCTCATTAGCAAAAAAGATTTAACTGAATACTTTACACGAAAAAGCTCCGTAAGATATTACGGAGCTTTTTATTTTACGCGGATAATTTAAGTCCTCATTTTGCATCAAATATTGACTAGTAGCTTATTTGGAACTGCGATTGTATTTTTTTGATGTGATCTATTTTTTTGTTGTTGGAGATACTACAGGTTTGCTTTTATTAACCTTATTCACGCTTATTGAACGGGATGTCCCACTGCTTTTGCTTATCACAGGCTTGCGTGCATGAGGGTTTTCGATTGCAGCAGTTGCTCCGGATAGCTTAGCCTGTTCAATTCCTGTAGGCCTTGTGCTTCTTTGCACAGGTATATTACGCGTATCGGGGCGGGATGCTTCTTCTCGCTGCGGCCTCGTAGGTTGCAACACATTGGTTGCATCGATAGGTGTCAATGGTTCCCGTTGTACAGGTTGTGTAGGTGAAGGAGGTGCCGCGGGAAAAACCGTTTCCCGTTGAGTTTCAAAAACCTTTGCTTCCGCACCCCGGTATATGGGCGGGATAGGGTTGGCGGCCGGTGCGATCAGCGGTTTAGATGTAGGTGCTGACTTTTCCGTCACGGTAGAGTTCGGCACTGGCTGCGCATTGGCAGGTACATTCAGGTTGCTCGATTTGAGTTGGGCAGTGGCTATGTGCGATATAGAAAGGAAGACGGTAATTAAGCTTATTGTTTTCATAATCCGGGTTTTGATCCTATGGGTAAAGAATACAAAACCCAGTCCGGAATGGGCTTGCTTTCGAATCATAATATTATCAATTCTGTTAATTAATAAAGTATAGAATAAAGCAGTGCTAAAATAATTACTAAATAATACTAAATATATTAGTGTATTTAAATTAAATGTTTTAGCTTTGATCCGATATATATTTACAACGCATAACAAGATACATCAACTAAAAAAAAGACAATGAGCACTGCAACAGCAACGACAGAAAAGTCAGAAAAATTTAAGGCACTGAAACTTACAATGGACAAAATTGATAAGGATTTCGGTAAGGGATCGGTAATGATGATGAACGAGAAAGGGGTTACTGAATTGGAAGTAATTTCCACAGGTTCAATAGGGTTAGATGTGGCATTAGGAATAGGCGGTTTGCCAAAGGGCAGGGTAGTAGAAATTTATGGCCCGGAATCATCGGGTAAAACTACGCTTGCCATACATGTAATAGCAGAAGCCCAGAAAAAAGGGGGTATGTGTGCATTTATCGATGCTGAGCATGCTTTTGACAGTACATACGCACAAAAACTGGGAGTTGATATTGATAATCTCCTGATCTCCCAACCGGATTACGGTGAGCAGGCATTGGAAATAGCCGACCGATTGATACTTTCCGGTGCATTGGATGTAGTCGTGATAGATTCGGTAGCTGCACTTGTACCGAAAGGCGAGCTGGAAGGAGAGATGGGTGACAGTAAGATGGGGCTGCAGGCACGCTTAATGAGCCAGGCGCTCAGGAAACTGACTGCAACGATCAATAAAACCAATACCGTTTGTATTTTCATAAATCAGTTAAGGGAAAAGATCGGTGTCATGTTTGGCAACCCGGAAACAACAACGGGTGGCAATGCCCTTAAGTTTTATGCATCAGTCCGACTGGATATTCGCCGTATGGCACAAATTAAGGATGGCGACGAGATAGTTGGTAACCATGTAAAGGTAAAAGTGGTAAAGAATAAAGTGGCACCTCCTTTTCGTCTTGCAGAGTTTGATATTGTATACGGAGAAGGAATTTCTAAAGTAGGAGAGATCATCGATATGGGAGTAGAACTCGGCATTGTGCAGAAAAGCGGAAGCTGGTTCAGCTACAACGGAGATAAGCTTGGCCAGGGCAGGGAAGCTGTAAAGCAACTTATCACGGATAATCCTACAATGGGGGAAGAATTAGAAACTAAGATCAGGGAAAAAATAAAAGAAAATAAAGGTGAATAGTTCGCAGAAATAAATGGGGTTATAAGTAACCGTCCTGAAAAGGGCGGTTTTTTATTTCACTACCCGATTAGCATTGATCAGAATTCTCCGGAGCTTTACACTCTTTCCAATAATCTATAATAGTTTTAAGCGTGCGCTCTAGATTAGCAATGCCTGAAGGCTTTACAAAAAAGCCCTGTACAGATTTTGAATATGCATCAGTAATGGTCTTTTCAGCAGCAGAAGTTGTAAAGAATAAATAAGGGACACAGCGTAACTGCAGGCGTGTGCTGTTTTGAATTTTTTCTTTTAAGGCGAAGCCATCCAGCTTAGGCAGGTTAATGTCAGAAAGTATTAAAAAGGGGTTAGTAGATTTACTTTCGAGGTATTGCAACGCTTCCATGCCATCCGGTAGGAAAACCAGTTCATTTTTGCAGCCAAGTTTCCTGTAAATGAGTTCAAATAAATCCCTGTCATCTTCGTCATCTTCAATGACTACGATAGGGCCGTTTTTATTCATAATGAAGGAGTTCTGTTATCACAGCATCAATAATCTTACCAAGTGCAAGGGTTTGATTCCCGGCAAAGAAAAAGCCGTGCAATGATGCAAGACTTTAATTTGGCTCCCAATGCGGGACTTGAACACATTTATTTAAAGCTTTGCAGCATATTTTTTTTATATATTTGTCGGTAAAATTTACCAAACGCCCTCTCTTCAAAACTACTTATGCGCTTAATTATATGCCAGGCGGTTTTGTTGTTATTGTTTAACAACATTTCAGCTCAAATAACGCCGAACCCTGCTGTAATTTGCGGAGCAAACCCGATAACGTTATCTATAGCACCGCAAACGGGAGCTACCGGTTATCAATGGCAAATCTCTGCAACTCAAGCGGGAGTTTATGCAGATGTAGGCACGTCGTCTCCAAGTTATTCAGCGACAACACCGGCGTGGTATCGTGTTATAGTTCTGCTGCCGGTTAATGATACGATTGCTCCGGTTGAAGTTATATCCTCACCTACACCTACTGTATCATTTACATACGCTCCGGTGCAAAATTGCAGTAATATTCCGGTCAATTTCTCTAACACCTCTTCTGCGGGTACATATTTATGGGACTTTGGCAACCCGGCTTCGGGCGCAAACAATACTTCTACCCTGCAAAACCCATCACATTTATTTATATCAACCCCTGGCACCGGAATGGAAACGTTCTCTGTAAAATTGGTTGTAACAAACAGTGCAGGGTGTAAGGATAGTTTACTACAACCGATTATTGTAAAGCAATTGCCAAGTACCTTACTTACCGGTACAAATCCAAGCGTATATGACGGAAAGAAGTATTTTACTGCATGTGGAAGTACTTCAGCACTTTTTAACTTTATAAACCAATCAACAACTGCAAATAGTAATTACGAAATTGTTTGGGGAGATGCAACGCCAAATTTTAATGCTGCAACTTTTACCGCACCCATCACACATACATACGCTGTCGGAAATTACAATCTGCAGTTTATAGTTACGTCAGTTACGGGGTGTAAGGATACAGGTTACTATTATGTCTTTGTAGGGACCAATCCTACGGGTTCTATAAGTAACCCCGGAAGCACTCAAAGTTGTACAGGAACCACATTTTCCTTTCCTTTTGCTAATATTCAAAATAATTCGCCCGGTACTGAATATATTATAACGGTAAATGTCTCTCCCCCTGTAACTTATACTTACACTCAATCAAATGTACCGCCTGCTTTTACCTATTTATTTGATCAACCTTCTTGTGGTGTTGCACCGAATAATTCCTTTACTATATCTTATATATTCAGAAATCCGTGTAGCGAAACGCCCGGTACAATCGGCGGGATAAGAATTTCGCAAAAAGCAATTCCGAATTTTTCTATATCTCCCAGGGATACCGTTTGTCAAAATACTATTGTAACCTTATCAAGCACAGGTACAGGAGGGTTAGTTGTTCCATCATCAGGCGGGGGACCATGTACATTTGGGAAGATTTTATGGAGCATTACCCCATCAGTTGGATGGAATATTGTTTCCGGAAGTTTAGGAAGCGATAATGGTTTCCCCTTAAATACAGATTTTTGGACACCGGGCTCTTCACCTTTGCAAATTAATTTTACTATTCCCGGTACTTACACGATAAAATTAAAAGGTGGTACAAGTAATTGCGGAATTGATTCGCTTACTAAAACAATATGTGTCAATCCCACTCCAATTGCGGCATTCACTGTAAATAATACAGCTGGATGTGCCCCACTAAATGTAAACACAACAAATAATTCTAACTCTCCCCTGTGTGGTCCCAACACTTATTTATGGTCTGTAACTTATGCATCTACAGCGGGGTGCCTTCCTCAATCCGCAGGTTTTGTTTATACAAATGGTACATCAGCTACATCGCCAAACCCGCAATTTCAATTCAATAATCCGGGGATTTATACCATAACATTAATTACAAAATCTTCGGCGGAAACTTGCATTTCGCTTCCTTATACACAAACAATTACTGTAAAAGAAAAGCCTGTTGTGACACTGGCAGGCTTACCTCCGATTTGTGCAGGTGGTACTATAAGCCCTACTGCAACGGCTACATGTTACATTAATGGTACGAGCACATACTTATGGACTTTCCCCGGAGGTTCGCCTTCATCATCCACATCCGCTACACCGGGAACAATAACTTATGCAACTCCGGGTTCGTATACTGTGACTTTATCAGTCACCAATGAATGCGGTACAACTACTGTAACTGCTCCCATAACTGTAAATCCTGTCCCTCCCGCTGATGCCGGCCCGGACAGATCAATTTGCAGCGGCAACTCTGTTCAAATCGGCTCTGCAGGAGTTAGCGGCGTAACGTATCAATGGGGGCCTGTAACAACGGGGCTCAGCTCAACAACCGCTGCAAATCCTACTGTTACCCTAACAAACACGGGAACTACAGCCGTTACTAATACTTATATCGTTACTGCAACAAACAGCAGCAACGGCTGTACAAAAAAGGATACCGTTTTAGTAACGGTTCTTCCCGCGACATCTGTAACGGCTCCCGCAAACCAAATCATTTGTAACAACGTGCCTACTGCCGCTGTAAACTTTTCCGGTTCAGCTGCGACAGGTACAATTTATAACTGGACGAACAGCAATGCGACAATTGGACTGGCTGCTTCAGGTGCGGGAAATATCAGCTCATTTACTGCAATTAATACAGGTAGTACGCCTGTTATTGCTACCATTACAGTAACCCCCGCTATATCCAACGGTTCTGTTACATGTACAGGAACGCCCCGGAGTTTTACCATTACTGTAAATCCTACACCTAATGTAAACCAACCTGCAGATCAAACAGTGTGTAACAGCGCACAAACTGCTGCGGTGAATTTCAGCGGTACCGGTCTTTCTTATACTTGGGTAAATACCAATCCTGCGATCGGCCTGGCTGCATCGGGGTCAGCCAATATCCCGGCTTTTACAGCGACAAACAGCACAAGTAATCCGATCTCCGGGACAATTACGGTAACACCTTTTTACGGTACGTGCAGCGGAGCACCCCTCAGTTTTACAATTACTGTAAACCCCGCACCGACTGTTGTAATGTCAGCGGTAACACAAACAATATGCTCCGGCCAAACTTCCGCAGCGGTTACACTAAGTTCACCGACCGCGGGAGCTGCAATATCCTGGGTGAGTACCACACCTGCGGGTATAAGTGGCGTAACAAATTCCGGAGGTTCCGTTATACCGGCGCAAACACTTATAAACAGTACAGCTGCGCCTATTAATGTAAATTATATTATTACCGCTAGTACCGGAGGAACCGGTTCATGTGCGGGAGCTACCGCTACTCATACTATTACAGTAAATCCAATCCCGATAATTATCCAACCCGTTGATCTTACGATCTGTAATAATTCGCCTTCGGGAATTATCTCTTTTACCCCGGCAACAGCGGGTATGTCTTATTCATGGTCCAACGATAATACTGCAATCGGATTAGGCGCAAGCGGCACCGGAAATATTACATCCTTTACCGGCAGTAACAATACAGCCGCACCCATTACAGCGACTATCACGGTTACACCTACTTATACAAATGGCGGACAATCCTGCCCGGGCCAGAGTAAAACATTTACCATAACAATTAATCCAACACCGGCGGTAAATCAACCGCTAAACCATGTTTATTGTAAAGGCGACGGCAGTAATGCAATTAATTTTACAGGTACGCCCGGCTCCGGCATAATATACAACTGGACAAATAGTAATACCGCAATCGGGTTGCCTGCTACAGGTTCGGGAGATATCCTGACGTTCGTTACTGCAAACCCGGGTAATGCAGCCATCACAGCAACGATAACTGTCACTCCTTCTTATACAAATGGTTCAGTTGCGTGCCCGGGTCCGGCTAAAACCTTTACAATTACCGTCAACCCGATCCCTGCAGTTACACAACCAACGGATGTATTTATATGCAACGGTACTTCGGGAGGAACTGTAACTTTTTCAGGTTCCGCGGTTACAGGAACTACTTATTCCTGGACTAATAACAATCCTGCTATCGGCTTAGGCGCAAGCGGTACCGGAAATATTCCTGCCTTTACCGGGATAAATAACGGTACAACTGCATTGAATGCCGTTATCACCGTTACCCCTGATTATTCCAATGGCGGAGTGAATTGTGGCGGTTCACCTAAAACATTTAATATTATTGTCAATCCTACACCTGCTGTCACTGCACCTGTCAATCAAACGGTCTGCAACGGTACACAGACAACGCCTGTTTCTTTCAGCGGTTCACCTGTAACCGGAACATTCTATACATGGACGAATAATAACCCGGCAATAAATTTACCTGCAAGCGGAACAGGT
>JBGTJG010000124.1:0-1578 GCA_041745235.1 Ferruginibacter sp.
CGCCGGTAAATATGAAACGATGAAGTATAAGGGCGGCATCGTGTTAATGAATGATGAACATTTTGCCAGATTATGGAAAGGGTTACAACTTTTGCAATTTGATATTCCTAAACTATGGTCACCCGAAAAATTTGAAAAGGAAATAATCCATCTGGCTGAAAAAAATAAGCTTAAAAATGCACGTGTGAGACTCACTGTTATTCACGGTGCCGGAGGGTTATATGATGCAAAGGATCAAATTCCTCATTACATAATAGAAACAATACAACTACCCGAAAGTAACCGCTTGCTGAACGAAAATGGCCTGCAATTGTGCATTTATGAAGAATCAAAAAAAGCTGTTGATTCCTTTAGCAATATCAAGCATAATAATTATCTGCCCTATTTTATGGGAGCCTTGTATGCGAAGAAGCAGCAATGCAATGATGCCATTATTTTAAATGCTTCCGGCAATATATGCGACAGTACAATTGCAAATATTTTCATGATAAAAGATGGTATTTTTTTTACTCCTGCACTCAGCGAGGGATGCATAGCGGGCATTATGCGGAAATGGCTTATTGAAAAAATACGGGAATTGGGTTTTACCGTAAATGAAACCATAATAACAAAAAAAGATTTGGCGGAAGCTGAGGAATTATTTCTCACTAACTCCATTTATAATATCAGGTGGGTAGGTTCATTAGAGAATAAAAACTTCTCCAATAAAATAATTGCCGGGATAGTCACAGAACTGGCGAAAAGATATCCGCATGAGTATTTTTGAGAATAAAGTAAATGTGTTTTGGTTAAGGAGAGATCTGCGATTGGATGATAATGCAGGATTATATCATGCTTTGAAAGGCAAATATCCTGTTTTACCCATCTTTATTTTCGATACAAACATCCTCGATAGACTTGAAAACAAAACTGACAGGCGGGTGGATTTTATTCACGGGGAAATTTTAAATATCCAGGATCATTTGGTAAATAAAGGTTTCTCCCTGCAGGTATTTTTATCAACTCCCGAAGAGGCTTTCAGAAAAATATTGCATCAATATAAAGTTGCTGAAGTTTATACCAATACCGATTATGAACCTTATGCAACAGAACGTGATGATATTATTTCAGCACTCTTAAAGAAACATGACGTATCATTTCACAGCTACAAAGATCATGTGCTCATTGAAAAAAATGAAGTGCTCAAAGATGACGGCAAACCATACACAGTTTTTACACCTTACAGTAAAAAATGGAAAACCGTTCTTACAGATTTTCACCTGAAATCATATTCGACCGAAAAATATTTTACAAACTTTATTGCAACTGCACCTCATCTGATTCCCTCACTCAAAGAGATCGGTTTTAATGAAACCCTTCCTGATTTTCCCGCAAAAAACATAAACGAAGAAATAATAGAACATTATGGAAACAGACGTGATTATCCCGGTGTTCCGGGTACCTCACGTCTGGGGTTGCATTTGCGGTTCGGCACACTGAGTATTCGCAGGCTTGCGAGAGAAGCCGAGAAATTATCCCCTGGTTTTCTGAGCGACTTGATCTGGCGGGATTTTTACCAAATGATATGGTGGCATTGTC
>JBGTJG010000125.1:0-7941 GCA_041745235.1 Ferruginibacter sp.
TTCTTATCTTCTTCCGTATTGGCATAAAGGTGCACGAGCTTGTAAATAATATTCCGGTGCTCTTTAAGTTGGGATAAAAATTCTTTTTCGCTCACCTAATTTTTTAAATTGATCGGCGTTACCGTATACCCTTTTTTTCGCAGTTGATTTACTAAGCCGCTTTCTCCTGCCAAATGTAAAGCACCCACAGCAACAAATAAAGCTTGTTTTTTCATCAGCTTGGGGAGTTGTTGCATCCATTGATCATTACGGTCATCTAATAAAACTTTCATCTCTTCCGGTTTGTAGGTGGAGCCGTACATTAATTTATGCAATGCCTGCAGGTCATTCCTCAGATAAGCATCATTCATCGTAGTAATCATTGTTTTTAAAGATCCGGGGTCTTTAAAGATGTCATTCAGAAGCTCAACCTGCCTTGTAATGGTTAATTGCCTGAACAAAGCATTGATCTGAACTTCAATATTTTCTAAACCCAAAATCTTTTTTCCGTCTTTTTTACCGAGGTCCTGAAAATAGGTATCAAGTTGAACTTCGCCCTTCTTATTGGGAAAATATTTTTGCTTAGTGATTGCCATCACTACTGTCATTAGTGCCATAGGATTCAGTCCGTCCAGTTTCATTATATCCAAACCTGCTTCCTTTTTAAACCATGCAGAAGTTTTAGCATACAAAGTATCAGGCAACACTTTTTGAAGCGTAGTTCCCTTGAGCACCTGTGCTTCCATCATGGGAGCCATTATCGTGCTGTCTATAATTAATTCTCCCACTACTGCGTCAGAAGTTTTATAAGCACTCAAAATACCGGGTAGTGTGTCAGCATAAGCATTTGTAAGCAGGTGGAAGGTGCCGAATAAATGCGTAGGTTTTTTTAAACCGTTCCCGCTTACTTTCCACAGTAAAGAGTTTTCTCCAAGGGTTTTCTGGGCAAATAAATTTCCGCTTAGTAAAAGGCATACGATGGCCTGTAAAAATATCTTTTTCATTTTTTGAGATTTAGTTTGAATAATAAATGTGGCTTAGCGCAGGATCATGTAAAAAAAGCCTGCAAAGGTGAGGGCCAGGTGTACGCAAAGCCATACACGCTGGTACATTGGCCTTTGCTTCCATGTTACAGAAGGGTCAAAGGGATCAAAAATTAATGCGATTCCCATATTTATCGTGGCATTTTCTATATCACCCTTAATTAAAAAATAGGTTACCAGGATCAGAAATGCGCCATAAGCCATTCGGTTAAAAATGACCGGTTGTTTCACTTCTTTTTTAGTTAGTTCCTGTTTCATTGTTGTGGTTTTTTTATATTAGTAGCACAACAGGTTCTTTTATTACAGGATTTGAAAAATAAATTTAATGTTGATCCGGTTATACGAAACCCTCATATTGGCAATTATAGCTTGGTAAAGGATTTAACAGACTTTTGACCGCCATACACCACCGAAATATAATAAACACCCGGCAGCAGATGTGCAATACCAATCTTTTCATTTGATGACCGCATGGTTGTTTTTAGTAAAACCCTTCCTGTCACATCGTATACTTCTACAGTTCTCCTTTCCGAATTATTTCCTCCAAAAGCTATGTTTACAAAATCACTTGCCGGATTTGGGAATAGGGTTATCTCCGGTTTATTGTTACTTGTCCTTATCCGTATGATGCCGCTATATGTAGCCTGTCCGTTACCGTCAGTTTGTTTTAACCGGTAAAAGGTTGAATTTGCAAAAGGCACCTCATCAATATGGCTGTAGTTTTTTCTGATATTGGAAACCCCTGCACCCGGAATAGTGGCTAAATTTTCAAAGTTTATCCCATCTTTTGATCTTTCTAATTCAAAGTACATATTATCCTGTTCAGATGCAGTTGCCCACTCAATAATATTCTCGCTTCCCTTATTTATACCGCTGAATGAAATTAAATTGATAGGCACTACTCCCGAGGTCCACAACAAACCGGCAGATGTATATTTAACGACAAAGCAATCATTATTGCCCACGCTGCTCAGGTTTAACACAGTTGCAGAGGGATCCACATCTGCGTTGATGCCGTAAAGTTGACCCGTAATGATCGGGTTGTTTTGCTGATCAATAATTAACCCTGCACAGATATTATTGTCTGAGCTTCCTGATCCCCCAAAATTTAAAGCCCATTCGCAAACAGTGAGATCGTTATTGTATTTCGCAAGGAATACATCCGCTGTAGTAGAATTTGCAGTTCTGTTAATTGTACCAAACGTAGCGGTCCCGTTCATCCAGCCGGCTATGTACACATTATTGGCATTGTCAAAGTTTATTCTGTGTCCGCCATCACCCGTACCGCTGTTCATTCCTTTTGCATACCTAAGGTTGCCGTTTATATCATATGATGCAATATATAAAGCAGAATTGGTCACATTAACTACTCCGGCTGAGGGGTCAAAGTCTACAGAATTCATTCCGCCTACACGTCCCGTGAAATATGGATTGCCGTTGTTATCGCATCTTAATGCACCCGGTGATACCAATTCCTGTGCAAATGTTCCGATCTGTTTTACCCAACTCATTACACCGGTTGCGGTGCTGTAGCTGGCAATAAAAATGTCACAATTGCCCGTACTGTTTAAAAGTGATGCTGTCCCGTTAGGATTAACATTTACATTACTGCCGCGGAAATTACCGGCTACAAATAAGTTTCCGTTTGCATCAAAATCAATTGTTGCATATCCCTCTGTGAAAATATCATTCAGCTGGCCATTCACCGGAATTACCCATTGCAGGATTCCGCTGGTGTTATACTTGGCAATGAACAACCCTGTGAGGGCACCGGGCAGCGTAACTATATTTGGTGTACCAAGCGGATTGAAATCTACAGTCCCCATAAAACCCCCGGCCAGGTAAGAGTTACCTGCTGCATCTACTACCAGGTCCCAGCCTCTCTCTCTCGTTTCACTTGCAGAATTTCCTAACCCGAATGCCCAGATATAATTTCCGTTTTCATCATACTTAGCTAGAAATACATCCTCACTTCCTTTAGTTGTAAGTGTACCGCCGCCGTTGGGATTAAAATCTCCGTTCAATGGTCCCGTAAGTGTTGTACTGCCAAAGAATCCCGTTACATAAATGTTTTTTGCAGCATCAGTGTCCACGCCATGGGGTACTTCTGTACAGGCTGCTCCGCCAAAACGCTTACCCCATAACAGTTGGCCCTGGCTATTATATTTTGTGAGCCCTACATCAATACCCGCCCCGGCACACGTAAGGTTAGTAGTTCCGCTAGGATTCACATTTATGGTATTTTGAAATAAAGTGGTATTGATATAATTGTTATCAGCATCCACTGCATTTGCTTTACCGTACTCCATGCCTGCACTGCTGTACAGCATGGCCAATTTATCCTGCGCCGTCAATTTTAT
The DNA here is from genome assembly GCA_041745235.1 of Ferruginibacter sp. GTDB lineage: Bacteria > Bacteroidota > Bacteroidia > Chitinophagales > Chitinophagaceae > Ferruginibacter. The sequence continues at coordinate 3,383 of JBGTJG010000125.1, forward strand.
TACGGAGAACAGTGCTAAAGAGATTAAGCATGTTAGTTTCATATAAGATTGTTTTTGATAATTATTTAAAAAGATAACCGGTTGCAGTATTATAGATGCCCAGCCATACATCTCCCATTCCTGCACTGGACAGGGTTTTTACAGCGGCAGGATCAGGATCAAAATCATCACTGCCGTGAAAACGGCCGCCGAAAATAACTTTATCACTGCTCCATAGATCTACAGTTGTTCCTAATGTCAGTTCATCAGCACCGCTTACTGTTCCACCCATACGATAAGCCCATTGGCACACACCGGTTGCACTGTATTTTGCTATATATGCATCATGCCCTCCCCCTGTTGCCTTGGCTACCAAAGTTTTTCCATTTCCAAAATCAGCGGTATTTCTAAACCATCCTGTTATATACATATTGCCTGCCCCATCTGCAGCAAGGCGGTGGCATTGATCGCCTTCGGTTCCGCCGGCGCTTATGTAAGATTGATAAGCTCCGCTTGAATTGAACTTGGCCACGAACCAATCCTGTCCGCCGTTACTTGTTTTCACAGCGCCGCCGAAATTGGTGGTACCCGTAAAGTTTCCGCAGATGTAGATGTTATTACTGTTATCTACTGCTATTCCGCCGGGAGCAACAATGTCCGCACCTGCCCCGCCGAATTTATAAGCCCCCAGCATATTACCGGCAGGATTAAATTTTATAAAATAGGTATCAAAACTTCCGGCACTCGTAAGTGTTGAAGTCCCCGCTGATGGATCGGCATCAAAGGACTGCGTGAAATATCCGGTAAAAATAATATTACCGGCATTGTCTAATTCAACTGCGGAGCCTTCATCCTGTCCTGCGCCACCCACATTATATGTCCATAAAGCATTGCCGGTGGCTGCGTTTAGTTTAGCAAGTATCACATCCTGTAGGCCATTTGAAGTAATGGAATTGCCACCGAGTGTAACCGTTCCCTGGAAAACACCGGTTACATAAATATTTCCGGCGTTGTCCGGTTTTACACCAAAACAGTTTTCTTCCGTGTTTGAATTAGCATAAGTCTTTACCCATTGAAAATTTCCTGATGCATCAAACTTTACGATGAAACCGTCTCTTGCGCCTTCGGCTGTGCCTCCGGAACCTGCTACGGTTGTATTGCCTGCACCCGGGTCAAAATCGCATGTGCCGGAATAATATCCAACGGCGTAAATATTGCCTGCAGCATCTGTTGTCACACTATGCGGTATATCTACACCCGGGCTGCCGAAACTAACGGCCCAAAGTAACAGCCCTGTGCTGCTGTACTTACTGATGCCTACATCAGCGGCACCGTTGGATACGCTGTTGTTTGTGGCGGCAGTAGGATTAAAATCAACTGTTCCGTAAAAGTAAGATGCTAGGATCATGTTACCGGCAGCATCTATTGCTATATCTTTTCCATAATCATTACCCGCTGCTGCACCTATACCGAATGCAATACCGGCAGGTGGGGGGGATGAGCTGAAAGTAAAACCCGCCAAAGAAGTATTACCACCGGGTGTGGTTACAGAAACATTGCCCGAAGCTCCCCCGCTGACTATGGCTGTAATAGTTGTTGCATTCAATACAGAAAAGGAAGTTGCAGGAACTCCGCCGAAACTTACAGCCGTTGCCCCCGTAAGATCAGAGCCTGTAATAGTAACGGTTGTACCGTTGCCCGCATTCATAGGAGTAAAGGAACTGATATTCGGGGCAGGTAAAGGAGGTTGTGAGATAATGTCTTTTTTACTGCATGAATTGATTAGGAGAGTTGCAACTAAAATCAGGTTGAGAGATCTTTTCATAACCTTATTTTTTAAAATTAGTTAATGGTATATAGTATCAAGACCGGTATAAAGTAAAATAGTTTAAAGACAAAGCAATTAATTTTAATTTACTTTATATCAAAAGTAATAAACTTTCTTAATTTCGCTTCATGGAGGGAAAAAAAATGATCGGATTAATGGAACTTTATCAGAAGTTCTGTGAAGAAACCCGATCTGACGATTACAGTGAGTTCAGTATATGGCTGAACAGGCACTTTAGTACCCCTCCCGCCCCTTCATCCAAAACCGCCGACGATAACAGGATGATTGTCTGGCTTACCCATCGGCTGAGTAAACTGTTTCGCTGGTATGCAAAGGATACTCTGAAGGCTAACGGCCTTACTTCAATGGATGAATACTTTTTTCTTATATCCATTAACAGGCTCGGGAATCCATCCAAGACTGAGGTATATGCAGATACTATTACAGAGATAAACACGGGTACGCAGATGATGAAACGGCTGATAGAGGCAGGACTTATCGCAGAACTTACTGACAAAAAAGATAAAAGGATAAAGCGGGTAATGCTTACAGCAAAAGGAAAGAAGACAAGAGAAAATTTCTTTCAGCAAACCATTCCTGATTTAAAGTTAAAAACAGGTAACCTGTCAGATACTGAAAAAAAGGAGGTGATTCGTGTATTGGCCTATCTGGAAAAGTTTCACAGCAACATTTATTTTAATGATTTTGATTTGAGCTTTGAGGAAATGATTAAAAAGCACTTATTGTAGGATTGCTCGGTTACCCGGTAACATACGAATTATAATATGGTTTATTGACGGAATGATCACAAACCTTATACAGCATCAAAAAATTTAGTACAGTCATTATAACCATGGGTATCTTCCTGTAAATAAGATCCGTAGAAATAAGCCTGTCTATTAATTACAAAGAAAATCTGTAATCAAGTTCGAACTGTATAGGGATCCGGATTACAACCATGGATAAAATTGCCAGCATGACATACACATAAGGCCGGCAGCCGCAGTAAATACTATTCAGAAGTTGGAAACCGAATAATGCAGAAATCCCGTTAGTTAGGGGACAGCAATTGTGCTTCATACGCCCGAATGCTTTATTACATTTGCAATACGCCTTTCTTTCAAAAGCAGATAGTAGTTTACAGAGCTGTGATCCTTTTGAGGCAGGGGTACCGTCAGGCAGGATAAGAACATTTTACTCAATAAGCTAAAAACCGCATTCCGATGCAGGATACAACGAACCCGACTCCTGAATTCCCTTCTGATAATAATTCTTCAGAAGTAGCAGCTCAGGCTGAGATCAATAAAAAATTAAGAGAAAGTGAAAGCCAATTTCGTACCCTGGTGGAGCAGGCACCGGTCGCCATGTGTGTATTTCGCGGCAGTACTTTTATAATTGAAGTGGCAAATAAAAAACTTCTTGAACTCATAGACAGAACAAAGGAACAGGTTATAAATCTTCCCGTTTTCAGTGCCCTTCCTGAAACTGTGGAACAGGGGTATGAGGAATTACTCAGCAATGTTTATAACAGCGGGATCCCTTTTATTGCTAATGAATCTCCGCTTAAACTCATTCGAAGCGGTAAAGAAGAATCTATTTTTGTAAATTTTATTTACACACCCCTGTTTGATGCCCAACAAAAAATTGACGGCGTATTTTGTGTAGCTACAGAAGTTACTGAGCAGGTAGTTGCCCGTAAAAAGATTGAAGAAAGCGAGAAAAAATTTCAGGGCGCTATAGCTGCAGTAGAAGGAATTATGTGGACAAATAATGCAGCCGGGGAAATGTATGGAGAACAACCCGGGTGGGCTTCTTTAACAGGTCAGACTTATGAAGAATATAAAGGCTTTGGCTGGGCAAAATCTGTTCATCCGTATGATGCCGCTCCTACAGTGAATGCCTGGAATGACGCAGTAAAAAACAAAAAGATATTTGAGTTTGAACATCGGCTACTGACCGCAGAAAAAGGCTGGAGGCTTTTTTCAGTAAAAGCCGTTCCGTCTTTTGATGAGGAAGGAAACATTCAGCAATGGATAGGAGTACATACAGACATCACAGAAAAAAAGGCAGCAGTAGAAAAATTATCTTACCGCACAGCACTGTTAGAAGCGCATAACCAGGCAAGTGTTGACGGTATTTTGCTTGTAGATGCTAAAGGAAAAATTATTTCTTATAACCAAAGATTCATAGAAATATGGAACATGCCGCGGCATATTACAGAAGCAAATGATGATGAGGCCGCCCTTTCATTTGCCATGACGCAATTGGTAGATCCTCAACAGTTTATTGATAAGGTAAAATACCTCTACCAGCATCCGACAGAAACAAGCCTTGACGAACTGGAATTTAAGGATGGCAAAATTGTAGAGAGAAACGGATATCCGGTAATAGGAGAAGATGGCAGTTATTATGCCTGGAGCTGGACGTTCCGGGATATTACTGTACAAAAAAATTATCAAAAAGCAATTGTAGAAAACGAAAAGCTGCTGGAAGAAAAAGTGAATCAGCGCACTAAACAGTTGGAAGAAAAAAATATTGAACTGCAGAGAATGAATAAAGAACTGGAAGCATTCGCTTATGTGTCCAGTCATGATCTGCAGGAGCCGCTGAGAAAGATTCAAACCTTCGCAAGCAGGATAATGGATACAGAAGAGCAGCTGTCTGCAAAAGCAAAAGATTATTTCGACAGGATGCGAAACTCTGCTTCTCGTATGCAGGCGCTCATACAGGACCTGCTTGCTTTCTCCCGGGT
>JBGTJG010000126.1:0-3097 GCA_041745235.1 Ferruginibacter sp.
TTGCAAGCATACCTCCCCCGCTGCCGGGGCTGCACGACCATAGAGTAGCAGCGCTTATATAAATTAAAAGATAAAGCCTTTTCAGTTGCATAGCTTGTCTATTCAAATTACACGCCCATTTGTTTAAAAACTCGGCACGCTGATTTTTTACCAAACATATACTTACTTTAGCATATCTAAAAACCAAAAAACACTAATATGAAAAAAATCCTTTTTGCATCAGCCACTATGCTGTCTTTAACTTTACTTTCCTGCAACGACAAAAAAGAGACAACTGCTACGGTAACGGATTCTTCAGTTACCCTAAAAGAAAGAAATAATCAGGTTTATCGGGCAATGGAAACGGGAGACGTTTCTAAATTAAGAGAATTTATAGCAGATGATGCTGTAGACCATAACGGCGGGCCTAACGGGGAAGATATTCGGGGTGGCGACAGCATAGTTGCCATGCTGGGTCAGATACACAAGAGTTTTCTGCCGGGTATGAAGGTTAACATTATCGCTCAGGCGGTGGATGGCGATTATCTTTTTACTTTATCTGAAATGGTGGGAACTACTACAGCTAATCCGGGTATGGGTATGCCGCCAAATATGCAAATGAATTCCAGAAGTGTAGACCTGGTTAAAATAAAGGACGGAAAAGCAACGGACCACTGGATGTTTATGAGCATGGCAGATATGATGAAAATGATGAGTATGGGCAAAGAAGGATCTGCTTCCGGCCATGAAGGAATGATGCATCCTGTTCCTGCAGATACCATGAAAAAATAAAAGAATGCTGATTTAATACACTAAACCCGTTCTGCAGAGCGGGTTTTTTTAATGAGTTCAAGTTGCAGGGACCGACTGCGTGCGCATTTCCTGTTTTTTCAAAATATCCGGCAAATATTGTTTAGCTGTATTTTCCAGATCTGCCTCTGATATAGTTAGCGCATTGTTATCCTTTGCCAGGGCCAGCCACGGCCGTGAGCTCCCGAAAGGGTAGCTCCCGAAGACAATTACGGGAGTACCATAAGTAATAATATTATCTCCCTTTAGCTTCCATTGCTCAGCCCAGGAGTATAAATATTTAGCATCACTCTCCGGCAGTCTGAGGCAGGAATGAGAAGCAGGATACCCCGGCATGGCATATTGATGAAACCCAACTCCCATTTTGTTGTGAATATTAAAATTCCATTTAAGGATCCATTCATCATTTACAGTGCTGATCGTTTCTTCAGCTTTCCAGTTGGTATAAAACAAACCTAACGGTGTTTTAGTAGAACGCTTTCCCATGCTTGTGGGCCCGGTATGCACAAGCATCCCGTTTTCATATGCAGCAAACGACTGCGAAGGGTATGAAAAGAAAATTATTTTATGCACGTCTTTAAGGAACGCGGCATTATGAGGAAAGGGAAAGTAATTTTTCAATGCTTGTCGGCTATCCACGGGTACTATTATAGAATCAAAATTTCGCAAGCTTCTTTTATCTGCCCTGTTTACCAGTGCAATGATTGATAAAGTCAATGAATCTGCTTCTTTGAGTATTTTTTTAATGCTATCCTTTGGTGTGATCAGCTGATATTCTGCCACCGGAATTTTCTCTTTGGGTACAGGAGTAGGTATAGGGTCTTTTTCAGGAACAGTTGCGGAGACTTTTTCTGCAGGCCTTTCACTGTTTGTGTTACAACCAAAGATTACCGGAAGAAAGGTTAAGCAAACAAGTCCGAGCCGAATAAGCATGTGGGAATTTTAATACAGTAGTATCAAAACCGTATCCGGAACTCATATAAAAAACCCGTTCTGTGGCAGAACGGGTTAAAATAATGTTATCTGAATGTGAGGCTTAACTTATCACTAATACTCCGGTTGCAATAAATTCAATTTCTGTTTTTGGCTCTTTAATTTTCTCAATTTCTTCTTTGCTTTTTCCGGCATCTTCAGCATAATGCTTCAGCATTTCCACACCGGTAACTGTTTTCTGACCGACACCTTCAAGAACCACGTCTTTCCCAACGAGATCGCCGGGTACGAAGAATTTATAATCTTTAAAGCGGATCATTATCCCTTCACCGTCCGTTTGTGCAAGTTTCATCCAGCAGCCTTTCTTTTCACACACACTGATAACCGTACCTTTTACTTTCCCCGTATAGTTCTCTGCAGTAGCCAGTTTTTCTTCCAGCAGATTTACTTCTAAGGCACCTGCCGCAGTAGTTCCTGCGCCATATTTAACCCCTGCTTTTGCGGGTTTGATTTGTGCGTGCACAGTAAGAGATAAGAAACCAAACATGCAAAACAATAAAAATTTCATATAATTATATTTAGGATGCTAAAATACATTTATTATCTCAAATACTTTGTTAAGGCGGCTTATTTTCAATTCCGTAAGTGTTTCGCCGTTTTACATTGGCGCAATCCTTGTAAACTGAGAAACCGGAGTTAATTTGTATTAAACAAAATATTATGAGCGATCAGAAAAACAATACAGGAGCACAGGATAGGAAACGCGTAGATTCCAATGACCCAAGCGAAGTGGAGTATCTCCACAGCCAGTTTCCCCATTTGACTCACCAACAGGTTTCAGATGCTGTTAAAAGTAAAGGGCCGATGAGAGATGATATAGAAAAATACCTCAATACGGTAAATTAATTCCTATGAAATGTTCAGAATGCCCCTTTTACCAGGGGCAATTTTATTTATACTTTATTCCCAAAATAAGAATTACAGTAGCCACTACAAATGAAAAACCATTGGAAACAATGATGATGTAATCTTCTTTAAGTAATCCATAAGTAACCCACAGCGCCAGTCCTGCCATAAGTATGGCAAGCATGGCAAAAGAAATATCATCTGACTTTTTGCTTTTGAACAACTTAACAAGCTGGGGAATCATGGAAGTACCGGTGCAGATACTTGCTGCAAGGCCTACTATCGTGATCATTTCCATTTACAGCAGGTTAGTTGTGATAAGCACTACACTGTCATCATTTGCTTTAAAACCATGTGCAAGATGCGGCAGGAGGGCAATCATATTACCGGTTTTCAGGTCGAATTTTTCTCCGCCTAAATAAAAGGTAATATAACCCTGAAGTACCTGTATAGTAACTGAACCTTTTAT
>JBGTJG010000127.1:0-4802 GCA_041745235.1 Ferruginibacter sp.
CTAAAGTACCCAATAAAGGGTAAACGATTATTTTTAACACAAATAAAGCCCTGCCACTCCTTTTAATCCCATGGTTCGGTTTATTTTTGAGGATATGCGGGAATAACCGAACTTTATATATCAAATCAACACTTTTCATGCTGAGAGCGAAGCTTTTATTCGGAATAATCTATACCTGTTTTATGTGCGCTTCTCAGGGCATTTCAGCTCAGGCTACATGGACACTTGATCCCTTCGGCAAAGAAAAGAAACCCGAAAAGTATGAAGAAAAAGTCTTAGCCTCTGAGAAAACAGGCGAAAAGAAATTCGGACCGGTTCGCCGCTTTATACAGAATACTACATCCCATTACAATTTTTATTTTAATGCAAATAACAAAATAAACCGGGTTATTGAGCGTGCCCGTATTGCTAACAAAGACAATTACGGCAAATTGCTTAGTTATTATCCTTATTCCTTAAATAATACCGCATCACAAAAAACAGATCTTGATTCCGTAATTTATAAAGCTACGGCAGGCATTCTCCTTCATGATCTGAGAACAGAGTGGGTAGATAATTTTTATTTGCTGATAGGGAAATCCTACTTTCTGAAGAAAGATTTTGACTCAGCAGCACTCACTTTCCAGTTTATCAATTACAATCTTTTCCCCCGAAAAAAAGGTGATGATGATTACAATAGGGTAGTGGGCACCAATGAAGCCGGCGCAGGGCAAGGTTCAGTATCAATAGCTGATAAAGAGAACAGAAATATTATTGAGAAGACGTTCAAGCTGCCTCCAAGCCGTAACGATGCATTGATCTGGCAGATAAGAACCTATACAGAACAAAACGAATTTGCTGATGCAGCCGGACTGATTAGCATTCTGCAAAATGACAGGAATCTTCCGCAGCGTTTAAAGAATGATCTTGAAGATGTAACGGCTTACTGGTTTTACGCTCAGAATAATTATGACAGCTCTTCAGTACACTTGGAAAAAGCCCTTAGCAAAGCAGAGGATAAAGAAGATAAAAGTCGCAGGGAATACCTGTTAGCACAGTTATATGAAATATCAGGCAAGTTTGATAAAGCATCTGATTATTACCTGAGGGCTGCCCGGCATACCGCAGATCCCGTAATGGACATCTATGCTCGCCTGAGCGATGCAAAAATGCTCAGGCTTAGCGGAGATTACAAGGAGTTGGATAACAGTATAGCCAATCTTTTAAAAATGGCCAGGAAGGACAAGTATGAATCATTCAGGGATATCATTTATTATTCTGCGGCGCAGATAAGTTTGCAGCGGCCGGATACGGTGAACGGAATTGTTTATTATAATAAAAGTATCGCTTACCATCTGAACACCTCGGGCTACAAAGACAGGTCTTATGTACAGCTTGGTGATATTGCTTATACACAACGACGGTATAAAGATGCCCGATCCTTTTATGATAGCTTAAATTTAAGCAGCGCTGATGCGGATCTGGATACTAAGGGAATAGAAGAGCGGAAAGAAGTTCTCGGGCGCTTGGTGCCGGAGTTGCTCGCCGTAGAAAGGGCTGACAGCCTGCAGGCCATAGCTGCGATGGCTCCTGCAGAAAGAGATGCCTTACTTAAAAAAATGGTAAGAAAATACCGTAAAGAAAATGGTCTGAAAGAAGAAGATGATTTTAGCGGCAATACAATAATTACATTCAATGACAGGAACAAAGAGCCTGTAGATCTTTTCCGGGCAGCAGGAGCCAATACAGGTGAATGGTATTTCTATAACGCAAATCTTAAATCAAAAGGCTTTAATGATTTTAAGTCGAAGTGGGGCAAGCGTACAAATATTGATAACTGGCGCAGAAAAACCGCATCAGAATCTGTAGTGGGAAAGAATCTCAATACCAATATAGATATTGACGCCACCATACCGCAGGATGGTAAAGGCCTGCCTGTAAGTGCAACTTCCACCAAGCCGATCGAATTTTCTTATGATGCCCTCATGAATGATCTTCCGCTCACGCAGGAATTGATCGATTCAAGCAACAACAATGTAGCACGCAGCCTTATTACCGCTGCACTTATTTTTCAGAACGAACTTCAGGACTACGATCAGGCAGTCATCACTTACGAAGAATTTATCAGAAGGTTCCCCGTGCATAGCCAAACCCCGGAGGTTTACTTCGGCCTTGCTTATTGCTACGGCAAGCTTGGCAATACAGCAAAGTCAAATTATTACCGGAGCCTCCTTACTGCAAATTATGCAGGAAGCAATTCTGCCAAAATGATCTCCAATCCTTCTTTATTAAAACCGGGAGAGAAGAATCCTGAAGTAACTGCACGCTACGGCGGGATTTACGATATGTTCATAGAAGGGAAATTTGAGCAAGCTACTGCGGCTAAAAAAAGGGCTGACAGCACTTTCGGCAGTAATTACTGGTCACCTCAACTGCTGTACATTGAATCCGTTTATTACATCAAAGAAAAAAAAGACAGCAACGCTATTGCTGTTCTGAAAAACCTGCAATCCCTTTATCCGCAATCACCTTTGAGAGAAAAGGCAACCACTATGATTGAAGTTTTGGGGAGAAGAGCAGAAATAGAAAAATATCTAACTGATCTGCAGATCACCCGGGTAGAAGATGAAAAAGTTATCATTTCAGATGATAAAGCTCCCATAACGGTAAAGGCACCTGCTGCTGCTCCTATTGTCGTGAAAACTGCGCCAACTGTTGTAATAAAGAAGATGTCAGATTCTATCAAGGTGCCACAGGTCTATGTAAATAAGTCATTCACTCTGCAACCTGATGCACCGCATTATGTGGTGATGATACTGGATAAGGTAGACGGGGTTTATGTAAACGAAGCTAAAAATGCCTTTACAAGATTCAACAAAGGCAGTATGGCCACACTGAATGTTGTGATAAGCAGAGATGCTATAGATACAGAAAAAGCACTTGTGGTTTTTAAACCGTTTGACAATGCTGAAAGTGCATTGAAATATTTTGACAAAATAAAAAAAGCAGCACCATCTGAAGTTTCCTGGTTGCAGCCCGCTAAATATTCCTTTATAATTATTTCTGAAAATAATTTGCAACTGCTCAAAACAAACAAGGATATCACTTCTTATAAACAACTTCTTAATGCTAATTTTGGAAACCGTTTCTGACAGGCGGCTCACCTGCATTCCGTAAGGCTAATATTTATTTCAGGCTCACTATTAAGACAGATCAATGGCTAATCCTATTCCGCAAAAAAAGATAAAGACACCCGGCATGCGGCGCTCTGTAAGAATTCTATGGCGTATATTTTTTATTGGCTTTACGATTGTAGCTGTTACACTGCTTATGGCAAATTTTGGCATATTCGGAAAGATGCCGTCTCTTGAAGAACTTGAAAATCCTGAGGCTGACCTTGCCAGTGAGATCATAAGTGCAGACGGGCTTTTGATGGGCAAATATTATTCGGAAAACAGGAGCGAAGTCAGCTACAGTGATATTTCTCCTAATGCTATCAATGCGCTGATAGCTACAGAAGATGAACGATTTTATGAACACTCAGGTATTGACGCCCAAGCTCTGGGCAGGGCTATTTTTACAGGCGGTACACAGGGCGGAGGGAGTACGATTACGCAACAGCTGGCAAAAATGATACTGAAGCAGGGGCACGGAAATATCTTTGAGAGAGGAATAGATAAAATAAGAGAATGGATCATTGCTGTAAAATTGGAAAGAAATTTTACAAAGGAGGAGATCATTGCACTTTACTTGAATAAGGCACCATGGGGCAACGTTTACGGTATACGTAATGCCAGCCGAACATATTTTCAGAAAGAGCCTAAGGAACTTAAAGTAGAGGAAGCTGCTGTATTAATAGGGATGCTTAAAGGGTTTATTTATGAACCTATACGCCACCCTAAACAATCTGTAGACAGGCGGAATATTGTAATAGGGCAAATGGCTGCAGCTAAAGGGAAATACCTCACGTTTGCAGAAGCAGAAATTCTTAAAACAAAACCTCTTATTACTAATTACAGGCAGATAGATGAGAATGTAGGTATAGCCCCTTATTACAGGCGGGCACTTATAGAATTGATGAAAGACTGGACTAAAAAGAATCGCAATCCGAAAACGGGAGAGCCATACAATCTTTTTACTGATGGGTTAAAGATTCACACAACCATTGATTCACGGATGCAGAAATATGCAGAGGAATCTATGCGGGAACATATGCCCGTAGTTCAAAGTAAATTGAATTATACTTTTAAACAACGCGGCGCAAAACTCTGGAAGGGACATGATAAAGTAGTAACGGATGCCATGAAGTTTACAGATCGGTGGAAGTTCATGAAAGAAGAGGGTATAGATGAAGCCTCTATCAAAAAATCATTTACCGTGCCTGTAAAGATGAAAATATTTTCCTGGAAAGGAAATGATAAGCATGAGATGGACACGATCATGACGCCGATAGATTCTATAAAGTACCATAAGCAACTACTGCAGACCTCTTTTGTAGCAATGGATCCCCGAAGCGGTGAAGTGAAAGCATGGGTAGGAGGGATTGATTTTCGCTGGTTTAAATACGATCACGTTACTGCAAGAAGGCAAGTAGGTTCTACATTCAAACCTTTGTTGTATACTCTTGCTGTTACCGATGTAGGTTATACGCCGGAGACATATATTGCGGGCGGTTCACTTACCCTGAACGGAAAAAATATAAGCGGCGGCGGTGGGACGTGTGCTAACTGCCTTGCCTACTCTAAAAATATGTGTGCGTGGCGATTAATATCTATCATAGGCGTTAAAAGAACTATTGAGTTTGCTCAGACATGCGGGATAAA
>JBGTJG010000128.1:0-8461 GCA_041745235.1 Ferruginibacter sp.
TTCGACAGGCTCAGGCTGACTTTTCGTTTTATTTGAAAATCTAATTAATAATTAAGTTGTCAGGGTGAGCTTGTCGAACCCGGGTGTAATTGAAGATCGCCTTCGACAAGCTCAGGCTGACAGTTCGTTTGTTTTTAAAATTCCAATTTATAATTTAGCTGTCAGGGTGAGCTTGTCGAACCCGGGTTTCACTATAGCACCGCCTTCGACAAGCTCAGGCTGACATCACTATTGACACACACCTCTCAAATATCAAGTCTTAAATTTCCTCTTTCCACCTCTTTTTCCCTATTTTTGCACACCAAAAAAAAACCACCTTGATATGATGGAAAATTTGATTTATGTAGTGCCGGCAATGGGAATTGTAGGCCTTTTATACACCCTTGTAAAATTTCAATGGGTAGCAAAACAGGACGCCGGTACGCCGCGTATGAAAGAGATAAGCAATTATATTGCTGAAGGTGCTATGGCTTTCCTGAAAGCAGAATATAAGGTCCTTACATATTTTGTGGTGATTGCGGCTTTGTTGCTGGGTATTATGGGATACAGCAATTCCAACAGCCATTGGAGCATTGCCATTGCATTTATCATAGGTGCTTTTTTTAGTGCGCTTGCCGGTTTCATCGGTATGCGTGTAGCTACTAAAGCGAATGTGCGCACAGCACAGGCAGCCCGTACGAGCCTCAGCAAAGCACTGCAGGTATCATTTACCGGCGGTAGTGTAATGGGTATGGGTGTAGCAGGTCTTGCTGTTCTTGGCCTCGGCGGTGTATATATTGTTTTGAAAATGATCTTTGCTCCCGATGCTGCTGTAGACAGCTTAGAAATGGAGCGCACGATAGAAATCCTTACAGGCTTCTCTCTCGGTGCAGAATCTATTGCACTATTTGCAAGAGTAGGCGGTGGTATTTATACAAAAGCAGCAGATGTGGGCGCTGACCTTGTAGGTAAAGTAGAAGCGGGTATCCCGGAAGATGATCCGCGTAACCCTGCAACTATTGCAGATAACGTGGGTGATAATGTGGGTGACGTAGCAGGTATGGGCGCCGATCTTTTCGGTTCTTATGTAGCAACAGTTCTGGCAACAATGGTTCTCGGCCGTGAAACTGCATCGGTTGATAATTTCGGTGGCTTCGCTCCTATCCTTCTTCCTATGCTCATCGCATCTATGGGTATCATTTTTTCTATCATTGCTACATTCTTCGTAAAAATAAGTGACAGTGCAGGCCTCAGCACTCAAAAAGTGCAGAACGCGTTGAACATGGGTAACTGGGGTTCAATTGTTATCACCGCAATTGCTTCTTACTTTTTAGTAATGTGGTTGATGCCTCCTACCATGGAACTTCGCGGCTTTGAGTTTACACCAATGGGAATTTTCGGTGCTATCATGGTGGGCCTTGCAGTAGGAACTTTAATGAGCATCATTACAGAATATTATACGGCTATGGGCAAGCGCCCGGTTATGAGCATTATACGCCAGTCTTCTACCGGCCATGCTACTAATATTATCGGCGGCCTTGCAGTTGGTATGGAAAGTACATTACTTCCTATTCTTGTTTTAGCAGCAGGTATCTACGGTTCTTATGCATGTGCAGGTTTATACGGTGTGGCTATAGCAGCAGCAGGTATGATGGCTACAACGGCTATGCAGCTGGCAATTGATGCTTTTGGCCCTATCGCGGATAACGCAGGCGGTATTGCAGAGATGAGCGAGTTGCCGGCTGATGTAAGAGAGAAAACAGATATTTTGGATGCAGTAGGTAATACAACAGCTGCATCAGGAAAAGGATTTGCAATTGCTTCTGCAGCACTTACAGCATTAGCGTTATTTGCAGCGTTCGTAGGTATAGCAGGAATTGACGGTATTGATATTTACAGAGCAGATGTACTCGCCGGCTTATTCGTGGGCGGTATGATCCCTTTTATATTTTCATCACTTGCCATTCGTGCAGTAGGTGAAGCAGCCATGGCAATGGTAGAAGAGGTTCGCCGGCAGTTCCGTACCATCCCGGGCATTATGGAAGGTACAGGCAAGCCCGAATACGATAAATGCGTAGCGATCTCTACACAGGCTTCATTGAAAAAAATGATGATGCCGGGTGCTATCGCATTGCTTTCTCCCCTCATCATCGGTTTCGTTTTCGGTCCGGAAGTACTGGGCGGTTTCCTTGCAGGCGCTACTGTGTGCGGTGTGCTTATGGGGATGTTCCAGAATAACGCCGGCGGTGCATGGGACAATGCAAAAAAATCATTTGAAAAAGGCGTGGAGATAAACGGCGAGATGCACTACAAAAAATCTGAGCCCCACAAGGCTTCTGTTACGGGAGATACCGTAGGTGATCCTTTTAAAGATACTTCAGGCCCTTCAATGAATATTCTTATCAAGCTGATGAGTATTGTAAGTTTGGTAATAGCTCCTACCCTTGCAAAGATCCATCATGATCAGATAGAGCAGCGGAGAGCAGATAAGATTGAAATGCTTAATAAGCGTGCTGCTTCACCGGCCCACACTATATTAATTAAGTAATAAGAATACACAAACATGTTTTAAAATGCTCTCTTAAAAGGGAGCATTTTTATGTTCCCCGGTTACCTACCGGTCATAATATTAAATTTGCCGGTTAAAAACTATGTCGTACAATTGCAGTACGAAATAAATCGTAACGATGCTGAAGAAAAAGATATTGAAGCCTACAGAAAGCGAGTTGGAGATACTTACCGTGCTTTGGAATGAAAATTCTGCCACAGTAAGAACTGTTCATGAAGAACTTACTAAAACCAAAGAGGCAGGTTATACCACTACCCTCAAGCTGATGCAGATCATGCATGAAAAAGGATTGGTAACACGGGATACCGGCAATAAAACCCACGTCTACACGCCTGCTGTCAGCAAGGTAAAAACACAGACACAGATTGTAAACAAAATGGTGATGAACCTATTTTCCGGATCCCCTGCAGAACTGGTGTTGCAGGCACTCGGCGGAAACAAAACAACAGACGAAGATCTTGACAGGATTCAGGAACTCATCGACGGATTAAAGGCAAAAAAATAAAGCCGCATGAACTTTTTTTATTCGTTTACCGTAACCGGTTTGCACAGCCTGTGGCAATCAGCAATATTATTGCTGTTGTACACAATGGTGAATGTTATTGTAAAGCGAATTCATCCTTTGGAAAAAAGAAATTTTCTGTATGCTTTATTAGCCGCACAGGTACTCACCTCCTGCCTTACATTTTCTTATTATTTTTCCGGGCACACATTCTACGGGATAGGAAGCCTCCCGGGGTTTACGTCGCGGGATACCGGCCTTGCGATATACCTCTTGCAGTATGCTGATGTCATATTTGCTTTTTATGCTGCTGTGGTATTTTACAGGTTTTTTGCAATATGGTATCAAAGAGCAGTCTTTAAAAAGGCCTGCAATAAGCATATAATAAAGCCGCCTGTAGGATTGAAGCTTTATGCGGAACAGCGGGCATATCAACTTGGTATTAAAAGAAAAGTAACACTGCGTTATTGCGATAATATAAAAGTTCCGTTCACTTACGGTTTTTTCAAACCCTTTATCCTCCTGCCCTTCAGTCTTGTAAATAATCTTACTTTGCAGGAGACAGAATCCATAATTCTCCACGAACTCACTCACATAAAAAATCGGGACTACCTGTTTAATTTGTTGCTTCTTGCAGCAGAAACAGTTTATTGCTTTAATCCGTTCATAAAGATGATTGCCCGTAAGATCAGGTCTGAGCGGGAAAAGAATTGTGATGTGCAGGTCATTAATTTTACCTCCGACCCGGTGGAATACGCAGGAACTTTATTGAAAATAGCAAGGTTCAGGAACGGGATCAAAGATTTTCAACTGGCCGCTGTTCGAAAGAAACCGGAACTGCTGAAAAGGATATATTTTTTTTCTGACAGGAAGAACCTGGTTTTTACAAGATGTCATTCAGCAGTGCCCGCGCTTTGTATTATATTTTTCATGGCGGGGATGGTATGTTTTATGCCAAACAGTGATCAGGAAAAACCTGGAAATTCTCAGATAGTGATGACGCCCGTTCAAACAAGCGCTCCTTTGAGCTCGGGTACTGAAAATATTTTCCCTGCGATCACCTATACACCGCCGGTGATTGTAGCGGAGGTTACTCCCCCGGAACACACAGCTGAGATAAATGCAGGAGAAAACTTTACCGAAATTGCCGATGAGTCTGAAGTAAATGCTGATGCGCTCTTTACATCATTTAAAGAAAATCCGGACAGCACCAGGGAGTTCATTTACAAGGAAGAGACACAGCACGGGAAGATTACCCAATCCTATAAACTACTATTGGTTAATGGCGAATGGATCATGCTCCCGCAATGGATGATGCTCGAAACCCGGCCTGACAGCACCCGCCGAATACTAACGGATACATTACCCCCCGCGCAGTAACATGCTGTCGTTATAATACTGCTGTTTGCCTTTACATCATTTCTGAATTCTTTCCTGCATTATATTGCATCGTAAACCTTAACTACGCTTCGGCCATTACCTTTAAAAGCATATTCCTATGTCGGCAATTTGTTCCAACTGCTCAGGAGAACTAAATCCCGAATTCTCATTTTGTCCTTATTGCAGTCAGAAAACAGCACTCCACAGACTAAGCTTGCATGAGGTAAAACACGAAGCCCTTCATTATATTACACATGCTGATAAAAGTTTTTTTACGCTGATAAAATCCTTACTTCTTAAGACCGGCACTGTGGCTGCTGAATATATCAGCGGAAAAAGAAAAAAATATTTTCCTCCGCTCAACTTCTTTTTACTGGTGGCAGCCATATTTGTTTTTTTAATGAGCCTGATACCCTCCCCTGTTCCTGCAGATGTGTTAAAAGACAATCCCGAAATATCCCGGATCCCAAATGAACAGGCAAGAATGAAAGTATACGGTATTTACAAAAGAAAAGCTGAAGCTATCAGCTTCATTAATAAATATGCGAACATTATGTTTATGATAGCTCTACCCCTGATTACGCTCATATTTTGGTTGTTTTATTACAAAGGAAATTTTAATTATACCGAACATTTAATTGCAGGAATGTACATGATAGGCTTTATTACCCTGGTTTATATACTGGTTTTGGTTCCTATGTCGGTTTGGTTGTTTCCTAACAGCGGATTTAATGTGTTTCTTTTCTTCCTGGCATTTAAGATATTATATTGTTCGGTCTATTATTATCACTTCACAGCTAAGCACACAAAGGCAGCGGCATTTAAAGCATTTGGAGTGTCTTTCTGCGCAATAATGGTTTGGACAGTTCTATCAGCTTCTATGGTAAGGCTCTATATTTCAACAGGTTTTTGGGGTTTAGTCAATTAAGAACTGTGTGAAGTGCTTTACGCCCGGCTAAAAATTTGTAGGAATAGAATAAGATTTACTAAATTAGTCTCCCGGCACGTTATTTAATAATGTATTTAAACGCTAAATAAACTAAAAACTAAAACCATGAAAAACACAATCTCAGCAATTTCAAAAAAAATCTCTTTCCTCTTTTCGTCCCTGATGCTTTCATTTCTCGCTTTTGCGCAGGACAAAAAAGTAGATGTGGATATTAATACAAAAGGGACCGGCGATAGCGGAGGCATGATGGGCCAGCCTTGGATATGGGTTGTGGGAGGTGCAGTATTTATTATCATACTGGTTGCTATTATCAGGGGCAACAGCAACAAATAATTGCATAAAATAACTTCAGAAAAAACCCCTTTTTTTTGAAAGGGGTTTTTTAATAAAAGTATTTATTTAAAAAATATTACGCGGACAGGCATCGCTGTATTTGTTTCCCAGCATAAAGCCGATCAATACTTCGTGGGTATTTTTAGTGTATGTCCTGAGGCGACCGGTAGTTGCGGTCTCATAAGTATACGCAACATTAAAAGTATTGGACAAATTAAATCCTGCCATTGCAGAATAACCGGCAAGAAAATCAGAATAACGATAGCCTGCCCCTACCCATGCTACATCGCGGTACTGAAGTTTTGCATTAGTATGCAGGCCAAACAACTGAGGCTGCCAGTATTGAAGCATTGCAGAGGGTATCATGGAAAACTCTTCGCCTACTGCGAACCTGTAACCTGCTGTCATAAAATAATTCGGTGTAAAATAAGTGCCGTATTTCTCATTCTTCGTAAATCCTATCTTTCCGGGAACAATATTAAGCACTGAGATTCCTGCAAAATATCTCGCTGAGTACAGCCATAATCCAACACCGATCTCGGGCTTTACCTTTTTTAATTCTCCTGAAGCTACACCGATTGCGGGATCGCTCGGATCATTATTGGAAAAAGTAGCCTTTTCAGCATCGAGATTTATTCCTGTCATACCTACATTAAAGCCGCCGGCAATGGTCGTTTTCGGGCCTACAGGCCTGTGATAAGCATATGAACCGGAGATCGTCCACCTGTTAATATAACCTGCCTGATCATTCACGGCATAAAATCCGATCCCATGATGCGGTTCCGGGGCAGTATAATCCTGCCAATACTGAGTGCCGCGAGGATTCTCCCCCGGTACATCAAATGACGTAGCACTCGTACGGTAATCAGATTTGCCGATAGGTGCCTGCAGGCTGATGTATCCTGTTTTCGGAGCACCGTTTATTCCCGTCCATTGGTTGCGTAAGCTTATTTTAATATCCGTGTAATTTTCAATTCCGGAAAGTGCAGGATTAAGAATATAATTATTTAAAATGTATTGTGAATATGCCGGCTTCGCTTGCCCGTAAGTATACGTCGCAGAAAACACGATTATAAATAACCATAAAATTTTCTTCATGTACAGATTTGTTTAAAATACAGCAGCCGTAAAAGTTCCGGGGCTAATGCAAGTTAACTGAATGGTATAGAAAAAACCAAGACTTTAACACAGTCTTAAACTATTATTTTATTATGGTAACATAGCCGGTAATAGGTTTCCTGCCGTTGCCGGGTTCTATTATGTAATAATAAGTATCCAACGGTAAAGACAAGCCGTTCATGTTTCCATCCCACGGTTTAGAATACCCCTTAGACTCGAAAACCAGCTTACCGGTACGGGTAAAAATCTGTACCCTGTTTTGCGGATAGCTGTTCAGATAAGTAATTTCCCAGTAATCGTGAATACCGTCACCGTTGGGTGTAAATGTATTCGGGATCTCAGGAAACTTAAGAACCTTTATAAATACATTATCCGTTGCAGTACAACCTCCTGCCGCTGTAACTTTCAGCGTATATGTTTTATCAGCAAGCGGTGAGGCCAGCGGTTGCAATACCGAAATACTATTCAGAGATGCCGGCGAAGAACTTGCCGTCCATAAATATGTGAGGCCTGTTCCTGTGGCAGAGGCCTGGAGTATTGCAGATCCTCCTTCCAGAATGAACTGATCGGGTCCGGCATTGGCTGTAGGATTTGCAAATACGGTAAAAGGTCTCGTCGTATCATCCGTGCATCCGAAACTGTTTTTAATGGTGAGCTTGACATCAAACGTACCGGCAGTTGTATACGTTTTCGGCGGTTGAATTCTGCCGTTTGCATTAGGAGAATTATCTCCGAAATTCCATGTCCACGATGATGATGTACCGTCTGCAAACGTGCTGTTATCCAGTACGGTTACATTATCTCCCAGGCAAATACCGGGCTTATTAAAATTAAAGCTTGCCAGGGGTGCAGGATGAATCGTATTCACCGTTTTTGTAATCGTATCGTTACAACCGGTGAGCGGAGATGTTGCAATGAGTGTTACTGCGTGAGGACCTGCTGATGAATAAATATGTGACGGAGAAACAGCTGAGCTTGAGTCAGTAGCATTCAGTGGATTTAGTACGAAATACCATTTGTAATACCAATCTGATAAATTCGGAGGAGTAAGGTTTACAAAATCAACTTTAGCCTGCGGCAAACAAGTTGTATCTGTATAGGTAAAATTCGGAACAGGCAAAGCATTTACCACAACCTGCAATGGGAAAGGCGGAGCGCTTTTACAGCCGCCATTAGTTATTAACTGTAGTGTGGCATTATACGAACCCGGTAGTGAATATGTATGGGTTATGTCATTTCCGTTGGTAACTGTAGTGATCGGTGTCCCGTCACCCCAATCATATATCCAGGTATTTATTGTTCCCGCACCTTGGGTCACAGTATTTTGGAACACAATATTTTGCGTCTCACAACGGTTTCCTGAAGTAGTAAATGTATTTACAATAGGCGCAGCAAGCACGCTTATGGTCTGCGTTTTCGAACCCGGGCAATTGAATGAGGAGGTCCATGTGTAAGTAAGTGTATGAGTACCTACCCCTGCTGTTAACGGATTAAATAGACCCGAACCTGATACACCCGGACCGGAATAAATACCGGGGCCCCCTGCCATACCGCTCGTTTCACTTCCCTGAGTCAGTTGGACCGTGCCGTTATTTAAGCAGACATCCGGTATAGTTGAAAACTGTACAAA
>JBGTJG010000129.1:0-5188 GCA_041745235.1 Ferruginibacter sp.
ATTCTTACCATCCTTCTCTTAAGCAGTGCAGGAAATTTGTATGCGCAGCAACCCGGTATAAATGATACGATAACTACACAAGCTATTGTCTACAATGGCGATACCATGTCTCTGAAAAATCTGGAACATGTATTTGTATACGCCAGGCTTACTGCAGCTCAAAAAGCCGCAATAGCAAAATACAACAGGCTGCGTAATGCTGTTTATGTTACATATCCTTATGCGAGGCGTGCAGGTGCACTTATGAATGATATTAATGCAAAAATGATCAGCGTAACGGATAAAGAAATTCGCAAGAAATATATCAAAACCCGGGAAAAAGAGCTGAAGAAAGAGTTCAATGATCCGATCACAAATCTGTCCGTTTACCAAGGGAAAGTTTTGATGAAACTGATCAATAGGGAAACCGGTAACAACTGTTACGAGATTATCAAAGAATACCGGGGCGGCGTTACAGCCAGAGTCTACCAAACAGTCGCATTCTTTTTTGACAGTAACCTGAAGCAAACATATAACCCTGATACCGAAGATGCTACTATAGAACGCATTGTAAAAGAAGTGCAGCGTATGTATGGCTACAACGAACAACCCCATGCAAAAGTGATGTAATGCGGTTATACGCTTTGTGAATACTTTGGGAACGCCTTACGGGCGTTTTTTTGTAAATTGCACGCCAAATCAGACGGTTATATATGAAGTTAGATCTCTTGGTTTTCGGTGTACATCCGGATGATGCAGAGCTTGGTTGCGGTGGCGTTTTGATTTCAGAGAAAAGGGCAGGAAAGAAAACGGGGATTATTGATCTTACCCGCGGTGAATTGGGAACAAGAGGAACTGCAGACACGAGAAAAGAAGAAGCTGCAGCAGCAGCCCAAATCCTTAATCTGGATATCAGGGAAAACTTAGCACTGGCAGATGGGTTTTTTGAGAATAATGAAGAAAGTCAGCGGAGGGTAGTTGGAGCTATAAGAAAATACCGCCCCGAGATCATTATTTGTAATGCCCCGGAAGACAGGCACCCGGATCATGGCAGAAGTGCAAGGATGGTTTCTGATGCAGCTTTTTTGTCAGGCCTTTCCAAGGTGGAAACCTTTAGTGAAAGCAATTTACAACAGGCATGGCGCCCTAAGTATGTGCTGCATTATATACAGGACAGGTATTTAAAACCGGATTTTGTTATAGATATCACAGATTCGTTTGAGGAAAAAATCGAATCGGTTAAAGCGTATAAAACGCAGTTTTTTGACCCGGAGGCAACGGGTGGGCCGCAGACTTACATTTCATCGCCCGAATTTCTTGATAGTGTGGTGAGCAGAGCTGCAATGTTCGGCAAAATGATTGGCGTAAAATATGCAGAAGGTTTTATATCTAAAAAGATGATCGGGCTGAGATCATTTGATGCACTCATTAAAGAGAATACATAAATCTAAAAAAAACATGAACCTTTTAGTTGAAGGTTTCAAATAATAAATATTAATATCAAATAGAAATGTCTGTCACTCCAAAATTTAAAAATGTAAGCGGCACTAATTTTCATAAAGAATTGAAAAGGAGGGTTAACAACTACTTTATAGAAAATAATAAGAAGAGTACCGGTAATTTTTCTTTGTATTTCAAAGCTATCCTGTTTTGGGTACTTTATGTAGCCTTATACGTGCATGTGGTTTTCTTTACACCGGATGCATGGCTTGCGCTTACAGAATGTTTGTTAATGGGCGGCCTTACTGCAGGCATCGGTTTTAATGTAATGCATGATGGTGGCCACGGCAGCTTCAGCGAAAGCCCTTTCTGGAACAAAATTGCAGCGTTTTCGGTAAATGGCCTTGGTGCCAGCGCTATTATGTGGAACAATAAGCACAACATCATTCACCATACTTATACCAACATTGCCGGCGTAGATGATGATATCGAAATAAAACCAATGCTGAGGATGTGTGAAAGCCAGAAGAAATACAAGATCCACCGCTTCCAGCATATTTATGTTTGGCTTCTTTACACGCAGTTGCTTGTAATTTGGGTGTTTGCCACTGATTACACAAAATATTTCCGCAAAAAAGTAGGTTCTGTGCCAATAAAAAAAATGAGCAGATTTGATCATTTTGCATTCTGGACCGCAAAACTCGGATACTACTCTATGATGATTGCATTACCGATCTATATGGTAGGATTTTTACCGTGGCTTGCCGGGTTTGCAGTTCTTGCCATGTTTGCCGGGCTCGTCCTTAGCATAGTTTTCCAATTAGCACATACAGTGGAAGAAACCTCTTTTCCTGTACCTGCTGCTAATACCAATGATATTGAAAATGAATGGGCAATACACCAGATAGAAACAACAGCAAATTTTGCTACAAAAAACAAACTGATATCCTGGCTTGTAGGAGGATTGAATTTCCAGATTGAACATCATCTCTTTCCAAAAATTTCACATATCCATTATCCTGCTATCAGCAAGATTATAAAGAATACCTGCGAGGAATTTAATGTGAAATACATAGAGTATCGTAAGATGCGGCATGCATTGGTTTCTCACGCTTTATATTTAAGAAGGATGGGAAGGGCTTAACATGGTTAAAAATATTACAAACCCTGATCAGAGTTGATCAGGGTTTTATTTTGCCCGAAATTCATTTCCCAACCCGACCGGCATTTAAGAAATTGTAAATTTGCATTCAAATATTTTTATGAGCGAAGAGAAGAGTCTTAACTTTTTAGAAGAAATAATAGAACAAGATCTGGCAGAAGGTAAGTATACATCAATTGTAACCCGTTTTCCGCCTGAACCAAACGGCTACCTCCATATGGGCCATGCGACGGCAATATGTCTCAATTTCGGCCTTACAAAAAAATACCCCGGATATACAAATCTTCGTTTTGATGATACTAATCCTGTAACAGAAGAAACTGAATATGTAGAGAGCATCAAGGAAGACATAAAATGGCTGGGTTTCGAATGGAAGAACGAATTATTTGCCTCTGATTATTTTGACACGCTCTATGAATATGCTGTAAAGCTTATCAATAAAGGGCTTGCATACGTAGACGATTCCACCTCTGAAGAAATAGCTATACTCAAAGGTACCCCTACAGAACCGGGTAAGGACAGTCCTTACCGGGAAAGAACGATCAATGATAATCTTGATCTGTTCATCAGGATGAAAAATGGTGAGTTTGAAGATGGCACAAGAACACTTCGGGCAAAAATAGATATGGGCCACACGAACATGCTGATGCGTGATCCATTGATATACCGCATCAAACATGCTCATCATCATCGCACGGGCGATAAATGGTGTATCTATCCCATGTATGATTTTGCACATGGTCAGAGCGATTCCATCGAGAACATCACGCATTCTATTTGCACTTTAGAATTTGTACCGCATCGTGAGCTGTATGATTGGTTCATAGAAAAGCTGGAAATTTTTCCTTCGCATCAATATGAATTTGCCCGCCGCAATTTATCTTATACAGTAATGAGCAAAAGAAAGTTACTGCAACTTGTAAATGAAAATCATGTGAGCGGTTGGGATGATCCCCGAATGCCTACCATAAGCGGCATGCGCAGGCGAGGATTTACACCGCAGAGCATTCGCACATTCTGCGACAAGATCGGCATTGCAAAAAGAGAAAATATCACAGACTTCAGCCTGCTGGAATTTTGTTTGAGAGAAGATCTGAATAACACCGCATTGCGTGCCATGGCAGTGCTGGATCCTTTAAAACTTATCATTACCAATTATGAAGACGGCAAAACCGAAGAGTTGCCAAGTGAGAACGGGCCTGATGAATCTTACGGTTCCAGGAGCCTGCCCTTCGGAAAAGAATTGTGGATAGAACAGGAAGATTTCATGGAAGTGCCGGCGAAGAAATGGTTCAGGCTTGCACCTGGCGCTGCTGTACGGCTGAAGAGTGCATACATAGTACGTTGTGATAGTTTTGAAATGGATGGGGCAGGTAAAATTAATACCATTCATTGCACCTATTTTCCCGACAGTAAAAGCGGCAGTGACACCAGTGGCATACCGGTAAAGGGGACCATTCATTGGGTGAGCGCCGCACATGGAGGTACGGCTGAAGTGCGTATGTACGAACGTTTATTCCGCGCAGAAAATCCTTCGGGCGAAGAAGGCGATTTTAAAAATTTCATAAACCCGGATTCTCTGCATATTGTAAATGCATTCATTGAGCCATCTCTTTTGTCCGCAAAACCCGCTGACAAATTCCAATTTTTAAGAAAGGGATATTTTTGTCTGGATAAAGATTCTTCTCCTGATAAATTAGTATTCAACAGGACAGTTACGCTCAAAGACACATGGGGCAAGGAAACAAAGAAGCAATAAAATATCGGTGAAAGTTTTTAAATACGATTCAACATAATTTCAATTTAATTATGCTGTCAGTCTGAGCTTGTCGAAGACGATTAATAAATAGAAAAAGCCTTCGACAAGCTCAGGCTGAAATTCAATAAATAGGCAGTCTTGCAATATGTTTTAGGCAGCTTCTAAAAGCCCGTTAATCAGTAACCTTTTGATCATATAGCCGCGGAAACAAGCCACAGATCAGAATGATGAACGAGAGTAAAACTACTGCATACATGCCGGCATATATTTTTACTTCACCCTCAAAAAGGGATCCCGTAAAAATTATATAGGTTCGAATTGTATACGCCACAAGCAATGCGCAAATGAACAGGTTTATGCTTCTGGCGCTTTTACTTTTCCAAAGATTCAATAAAATTATTATTGAAGCCAACACAGTTATGATAATTCCCGCTTTGCCATAATAAACGCCGGAAGGAAATTTTGTGACATTATAGCCGGTAAGGGTTTGATCGATACTGTTGATGTGAATCCACGGCAGGAAACACACTGCAATAATCAGCAAACAGCTTATCAACGCAGCGTAGTGAAAAATAATATTTTTTTGCATGATCTGCATTTTCTTATATGATAAAAGCCGCATCAGCGGCTTTTAATTTTTATTTTTTGAGGTCCCTAGCGGATTTGAACCGCTGTAGAAGCTTTTGCAGAGCTTTGCCTAACCACTCGGCCAAAGGACCAATTAAGAGTTGCAAAAATAAGGATTTTAATGTTGAGAATACTGATTAAATAATCGGAAATTGAGAACTTAATTAAAAAGTATGAACAGAATTGAAGCATCGGAATTGATCATAAATAACCGTGGCGCC
>JBGTJG010000130.1:0-2931 GCA_041745235.1 Ferruginibacter sp.
CCTTTTGTGCCTCTTCTGCTGCAATCAAGCGATCGGTATCAAAATGAAAATAGTTCTGTGCGGCATGTACGCCCGCATCTGTGCGGGAAGAGCCGGTGAGCGCAAAAGTTTCCCGAAAATAGGTGCTGAGTGCTTTTTCTACTTCAGCCTGAATGGTGTTGGAGTTTTGCTGTATCTGGAACCCGCCGTAAGCTGTTCCTTTATATGCTACTTCTGTAAAGTATCTCGCCATCATTAATTGCGGATCATAGTCCTGAAACGGCTTATAAAATATTCATCGCTGAGCTGCGACTGAAGAGAAGCAAAATTCTGTGTATCGTATACACGGGGGTATGCAGCATCGAAAAATTTATATTTACCTGCATCATTGAGAAACAGGAGACTGAGGTTTTTTATCTGCTCTGCTGAATAACATTTTGCCTTTAAAAACTTAGCCGCTGTTTTTACCATGTCATCGTCACTTGTTCCTGATGCCATTTTTTTCCTCAGCCTGAGAAAATCGTCATCGCTTGCTGAGGCCCTGCAGTCTGAATTAAAACTAACTACCGGCTTATTACCGCTTTCAGCTGAAACAGAAGAGGCTTGACCGGTGGATTTATCACGGTTGAGTTCATTATCTTCAAATTTGCGTGGTGCGGAGGTTTCTTTAATCGGTGCATCACTGATAACAGGTGTTTGATTGATAACTACTCCTACTGCAGCAGCGGGGATAAATATTCTAATGGTATCTGCTTTCTTTCGGGTATAGTCGCCGTATAACATGGTAGTACCCAAGGCATCTTTAACAGTTTGGATCTTTTTAATTCCTGTTGGTTTCACCGCTTCAGCCACTACAGTGTTTTCCTCCTGCGTTACTATAACAGGCGGAGCAGTTTCCTGCACGGTAACCTCCGGAGATCTAACCGGCTTTTTATCCATGGTAAGAGAAGTATTGGCAGCGCCTGCCAATGCATTCGTAAATATATCATCTGAATCGGCAGCAATACCGGTTTGAGAACCGTCACTACCGTTCATGGTTACGGCCATGGTTTGTATATTATATAATCCCCAGCCTTTTGAACCGTAATTTCTTAAGAGATAACCTGCATCATTTTTAGAGATAATAATGGGTATTGTTTGCTCAGGCCACTGATCCTTAGGAAAACCGATGACTAATTGATGTGTGCCGGTACTGAGTTTGGGAATGACAATATATCCTGAACCTGAAGAGGTCAATAACTTCTCATTCACTTTTACATAAAAAGGTTGCTTGTTGTCTGTGCGCATGTAAACAAAGTAATTCTGCTGCGCCTGAGCGAGTGCACCAAAGGCAAAGAAAAATACAAGGTGGAAAATGAATTTCATGAGATTACCTGTGTTACCGGTTTTGCATCACAAAAATAAAGAATCCCTAACGCATTTTACCGGTTATAAAATAATACCGCTTTATTTTTAACGCTACGCTTACTTTTACGAAAAAATAATAAAGATGAAACGATTGCTTATGATGATGTGTATAGCGGCCTTACCTGCCACTATGTATGCACAGATGGAAATTGAAGTAACTGATACTTCCTGGAAAAAGGTACTGAGGGAGAGTTACCCTAAAACAAATGCCCTGGTACATACAAAACTCGATGTACGGTTCGACTATACAAAATCATTCTTGTACGGGAAAGAATGGCTTACACTGAAACCGCATTTCTATCCTACAGATTCTGTTTTGCTGGATGCAAAGGGAATGGATATTAAAGAGGTGTCGATGATGAAAGGAACAGCGAGATCGCCGTTGAAATACAGCTACGATGGCATGCAGTTGAAAATAAAACTTGATCGGACTTATACTTCAGCAGAAAAATACACGCTGTACTTTGATTATGTAAGCAAGCCCAATGAAGTAAAATCTGCCGGTAGCGCTGCAATTACATCAGCTAAGGGGCTGTATTTTATCAACCCCACAGGAGAAGAAAAAAATAAACCCACCCAGATATGGACACAGGGAGAGACTGAGGCCAACAGTGTGTGGATGGTAACAATAGATAAGCCCAATCAAAAGACCACGCAGGAACTGTCAATGACCGTACCTGCAAAATATGTTACGCTGAGCAATGGCCTTTTGGTAAGTAAAAAAATAAACACGGATGGTACAAGGACAGATTACTGGAAGATGGAACTGCCACATGCGCCTTACCTTTTCTTTATGGGCGTTGGTGATTTTACCATCACAAAAGATGTTTATAAGGGTAAAGAAGTGAGTTACTATACTGAACCTGGTCAGGCAAAATATGCAAGAGGTGTTTTTGGAAATACACCTGAAATGATGAAATTCATTTCAGAAAAATTAGGTGTTGAATACCCGTGGGCTAAATATGCTCAGATGGTAGGACGCGATTATGTAAGCGGCGCCATGGAGAACACTACAGCGACACTGCACCAGGAAAGCGCTTATCAGAATAATCGCCAGCTTACAGACGGGAATGCGTGGGAAGGTACGATCGCACACGAACTTTTTCACCAATGGTTCGGTGACCTGGTTACGGCAGAAAGCTGGAGCCAGCTTACCGTAAACGAGAGTTTTGCCAACTACAGCGAATACCTGTGGAGCGAATATAAATACGGTAAGGATATGGCAGATGAGCATCACCTGGAAGATATGCAGGGATACTTACTGAGCGGCAGTGAAGGTAAAGACCTTGTACGCTTTCATTATTCAGATAAAGAAGACATGTTTGATGCAGTGAGCTACAACAAGGGCGGCCGGATCTTAAACATGCTGCGCAATTATGTGGGCGATGATGCGTTTTTCAAATCATTGAATAACTATCTCACTACAAATAAATTTAAAGCAGGAGAAGCAGGGCAATTGCGCCTGGCATTTGAAGAAACCACGGGCAAAGACATGAATTGGTTCTGGAACCAATGGTACTACGGCAGCGGCCACCCGAAGCTAAA
>JBGTJG010000131.1:0-1907 GCA_041745235.1 Ferruginibacter sp.
TTTTTCGAGCGCATCTTCGGGGTTGATATCAACAAAACGGGCATAATTGATCAGTGAGAACAGCAGGTCGCCAAATTCGTTTTCTGCTTTTTCTTTATTAATCCCTATTACATTTTCCGCGTTGAATTCATCGCGGAACTCACGCATTTCTTCTTCCACTTTTTCCCAAACCTGGCTCTTTTCTTCCCAGTCAAAACCTACGCCGCGGGCTTTTTCCTGTATGCGTGAAGCTTTGATCAATGCCGGTAATGATGCCGGTACACCTTCCAGCACCGATTTATTGCCCTCCTTTAATTTCAGCTGTTCCCAATTGCGCTTTACCTCATCGGCATTGTTTACAGTAACATCGCCATATATATGCGGATGGCGGCCAATCAGTTTTTCGCAAATGCCGTTAAGTATTTCTGTTATGGTAAAATCCTGTGTTTCTGATGCAATACGGGCATAAAATACCAGGTGCAGCATCAGGTCGCCCAGTTCTTTTTTTATCTCCTGATTATCGCCTCCCAGTATGGCATCAGAAAGTTCATAAGTTTCTTCGATGGTGAGGTGCCTCAAACTTTCAAAGGTTTGTTTCTTGTCCCAGGGGCATTGCTCCCGCAGGGTATCCATAATTTTAACGAGACGTGTAAAGGCTGAAGCCGGGTCTGTTGCAATAGCGGGAGGGATGTTTGCAGGCATAATTAAATTTTATGCGGGTAAAAGTAAGGAGAATTTTGGGAAGGAGGGTTGAGGGGTTAGCGGATGAAGATTTAAGAAATTAACATTGCTGGAATATGTATTTAGTTCGCAAAGTATCCACGGGCAACGATCTGTTATATAAAGCAAAGCAATTACTTTAGCCACTTAATGATTCGTCGCTTTACGGTTAGGGATTCTTCACTGCGTTCAGAATGACAAACTGTTTATAAATCAAATCAAGGTGATAAAACAAGATTATTATTATGCTGTTACCAATTAAAAGCCAAATACAATAGTCGATAATTTGGCAATTTATTTCAATATGCGATTACAAAATTGTTATAACACCTATAAACATGAATGATGGCCAAAGCCGGTTAAATACGCTGATAATAGGTATTCGCTATGCGTGCTTTATGATAACTATTAAAAAAGAATTTTAATTATACACCGGTATGACTCATCAAAACAGGCCTTACCAGCCAATTGAAAATTACGGCATTATAGGCAACCTAAAAACGGTTGCATTGGTTTCCCTGACAGGATCAATTGATTTTATGTCATTTCCCAGGTTTGATTCACCAACCATATTTGCCTCTCTGCTTGATGCACAAAAAGGAGGCTATTTTTCGGTTGAGCCTGAGTTGGAAGATTATACCACCAAACAACTCTACCTGCCCGGGACGGCTATTCTGCTAACCCGTTATTTTTCAGAAAGCGGTATCGCTGAGCTTACAGATTATATGCCCCTGCCAAATGATAATGGAAAATCCACCTGTTCCATCATAAGAAAAATTACAACAGTAAGAGGGAATATCACATTCAGGGTAAACTGTGTTCCGCGATTTGATTATGCTGCGGCTGATCACCGTTCAGAAATTAATGATAATGAAATCATATTTACCAGTCTTAATGACGGCGATTCAAAACTCAGGCTGATTGCCGACATTCCGCTTCAGATCAAAGACAATAATGGCTTTGCGGAATTCACACTTGCCGAATCGGAAGTTGCTTACATTGTATTGGAGTCGATAAAAAAAGGCGATGAAAAAGATTTTCTTGGCATAGCTTATTATGCTAACGAAACCTACCTTGAAACCATCCATAAATGGCGCAAATGGTTAAATAAATCAACATATAAAGGCCGTTACAGCGAGATAGTACATCGCTCTGCAATCACCCTGAAGCTGCTCACGTCTGCCGAATTTGGATCGCTGGTTGCTGCC
>JBGTJG010000132.1:0-5645 GCA_041745235.1 Ferruginibacter sp.
GGCCACCCGAAGCTAAAGATCAATTACAGCTATGATGATGCAGCGGGACGGGCTATGGTAACGACAGAGCAAACACAGAAAAGCGGGAAAGTGTTTCAGCTTCCGATAGCAGTGGATGTGTATACCGGTACGGAGCGTAAAAGGTACAACGTGATCATTGATGATAAAATGGATACACTGTATTTTCCTTACATCAAAAGGCCGGATCTTATAAATGTAGACGCAGATAAAATATTGCTTGCAGAAAAAACGGATAACAAAACCGAAGAAAATTTTATCTCTCAGTGGAAAAATGCAAAAAATTACCTTGACCGTAAAGAAGCCATCGATTTCTTCGCTAAAAAAAGTATGCCTGAACTGGCTAAAGGACTGAATGATAAATTCTTCGGGTTACAGATACTTACTATAAACAAACTAGCTGCATCTCCTTATAAAACAGATGCTGCAGTGCTGGATAGGATCGTTGCTTTAACTAAGAGTGATAATAAAAAACTTAAGGCTGCTGCTATAAATTTTCTAGTTAAAAACGGTGATAAAAAATACCTGCCTATATTTCAACAAGCTGTTAATGATTCTTCTTACAGCGTAGCAGGTGCTGCGCTTAAAGGCCTTGCTGCTGCAGACCCTGCAGGTGCTCTGCCGTTAGCTAAAAAATTCAGCGGCGATGCAAAAGGCGCTCTGGGAATTGCGATAAGTGATGTGGTAATTGCCAACGGTACAGAGGCAGAATTTGATCTTGTATCGCGTATTTATAATGATGCTCCTTTGTCTCAGGAAAAAGTGGGGATGACAAATAAATATGTTGATTACCTGGTGAAGCTCAATGACCTGAGCCTCGTAAAAAAAGGTATAGACAATATCATGATCTTCAGGAATCAGATTCCTGCTTCGTTCAGGGGACAGGTTGACCCTCTTTTTGAAGCAGCTTTCGGTAAGATATCAAAGGCTAAAGGCAGCGAGATCTCAAAATATGTAGAATCAGTTTTTAAATAAAGATCGAATTCGAATAATAAAAAACGGCTTTCAAATGAAAGCCGTTTTTATTTTTTACATGATTATTTCTTATTGAATGATGATCTTTTTCAGTTCCTTTTTACCGTTCAAAATAAATTCAGCGGCATATTGACCTGCAGCAAGGTTGCTTAAGTTAAGGCGTAAAGTATTTAATCCGTTTGATGTTTTGCGGTTTTCCTTTAATACCTGCTTACCCGTAAGTGAATATATATTTACATCCATTACACCACCTGCTTCCGCATAATAAGAAATTTGCAGTGGCTCAGATCTTTGTACCGGATTAGGACCGAATGTTACAATAAAATCGCCTGCAGTTCTGCCCGGGCGAATGAGACGAACTTCAGAAACTGACCGTTTGCCATCCAGGTCTTTTGTTATTATACGATAATAAATAAGTTCACCTGCTGCACCAGGTGTAGGATCGGTATATCTATAATTTCTGGGTGTATTACTGTTTCCCGCAGCAGGTATGCGCCCGGCTTCAAAAAATTGTACACCGTTTGTGCTTTTTTCTATACTGAAATAATCAGTATTAGTTTCACTTACGGTGACCCATGTAAGAGCTGCGACGTTTTTTACAAGCGTAGCATCAAACCTACTTATCTTAACAGGTAACACACTCAGGGTTGTAGATGCGTAAATAAAATCTCCGCTGCTGGAAAAATTACCGTTGGCAGCATTCCCTACAATGTAAAAAGTTACATTCTGGTCGTCCGGGGTCGTGAAAAAGGGAGCCGACCACGCTAAGTTTGTGTATGTAAAAGATGATTGCGGCCCTGTTGTTACCGCATTGAAATGACTTAATTCATCGGTGCTCCCGTTCACTGCTGCATTAGGATTTGTTGTGGAAAATGTGCCAATAGGTTGATTAGCGCTGTTCCTTGCCTCTATGGAAAATCCCCATTTTGTTCTATTTGCTGCCCCGTGAGAAATAGTAATACTGAAATTATATTGCACCCCTGCGGAATAAGATGTTGGAAGACCGGTAGCTGTTACCAAACCTCCCCCCGAGTTAAGTGCCCCGCCGTGGCAATTGTTACAATAAGAACCATTTGAACCTGTTAGCCCGGAGGGGGGTTGGCTGGAAAAGGTGGGATGGTATTCCTTCATGGTAGAACTCAAGGTAATTATACCGATAAAGACCAATGTGATAATGAGTAGATATTTTTTCATATAGCTAATTTATTGTGATATAAAGATATTATAAAAAGGGATCAATCGTAAGTACAAAAAATCATGTCCGTCACCTGACAACATTCAAAAGGGATATCATATAGTAAAAGCAGAGAAGACAAAAAACATTGAAACCAAAATGGACATTAAAAAAAATGAAATGAACATTAAAAGTAAAAATTTGAAAAAAGTTTTTACATGTGATTGCTGATAGAATTTTCGAAGAGATTCATAAATGTACCAAAGTATGTAGAACACTAACGGAATACCTAAATAGCTGAGCCATCCTGCATATGGCACATGTTCATGTTTACTCAAACAGATCTGTACAAAAATAAACAGGAACATTGCGCAGTAGAGATGGACAGTGTAAATAATGTGATCTGCGTAGTAATAAATTTTTCTCTTTCTTATATAAAGTAATTGCAGCAAGAGAGCAAACAAAGGGAGTGATACAAATAAAATCTGAGGAAAAGTGTGAAGAAATTTTTCAAGCATTTTGTTGAAGATCACCCTCATATCTCTTCCGTACTTGGTTACAAGGTCCATTTTTTTCAGTTCAACCCTTCTCTTGAACCAACCCGCTTTTTCATTTTGCGGAAGAGATGCCTGTATGGAATCATATTCTTTTGCAGAAGTAAATTTTTCCGGAGAAAGATCAATCGCATCCAGTTTATAATAATTAAGATCTTTGAGGTTTGCATTATCTGTTTTTAAGCGTTCTGTGTCTTTCTGAAGCAGATTTATCTGTTCGTTGATAGTACGCGCCAGTAAGGGAGTGGTCTGCGGATCCGTAAGGTATTCTGTGAGTTTCTGTTGTTTCTTTTGTATTTTCCCTTTAACCTTTTCTGCGGTCAGATTAGAATCGTTGATCTTTATAAAATCATTATCTGTGGGCTTAACTGCTGAAAAAAAGAACAAGAAGAAAACAGCTGAAATAAATATATACATCCTGATAGGATTTATATATCGTGCTCTTCGGCCCTTGATATATTCAAGAGGTAAAAATCCTGGTTTAAGAAGAAGATGCTTCAGCGTACTGAAGAAATTGCCGTCAAAATGGGTAAGATCATAAATAAAATGAGTAAAGAGATCCCGGAACGTTTCCTTCGGCTCCAGGTTTTGCTGCCCGCATGCCTGGCAATATCTTCCCTGAACTATTGTACCGCAGTTAAGACAGTCTTTGGCGTTCCTTTCTATTCTATGCGACACGTGAAATATTTTCCTGAATACTGAAATGCAATTGCATTCTTTGTTTACCAGCTTCCGCTTGCTCCTCCACCACCAAAACTGCCGCCACCGAAGCCGCCAAAACCACCGCCGCCACCACCACCGCCGAAGCCACCGCCAAATCCTCCGCCACCACTACCTCTGCCACCGCCAAGCAATGTGCTCCAAAGTATAGCATCAGCAATGCCGGTACCGCCTCTCCGGCTCATGTATGTTCCTTTGCCGCCACCACCACCCCGTCGGGAAATTAAAAAGATGATGATAAAAATTATAATGATCCACATGCTCATACCGCCGCCACCTTTTCCGCTGCTCTTAGCCCGTGGTGTTTTAAAGGTTCCTTTTACTGCCTGTATAATGGCATCAGTTCCCTGATCCAAGCCGCGGTAATAATCATTCCCTTTAAAGTTCGGAACTATGATATCATCAATAATTAGTTGAGAGGTACCATCCGTCAGGCTTCCTTCCAAGCCGTAGCCGGCCGTAATATCCAGCTTGCGGTCGTCTTTTGCAATAAGCAAAACCACACCGTTATTTTTTGCTGTCCCCACACCCCATTTTCTGCCAAGCTCAAGGTTGTATTCTGAAATGCCTCCGCCATTTGTTGACGGAATAATTACTACTGCAATTTGTGTAGATGTGCTGTCATCAAATGCCACCAGCTTATTTTCCAAAGCCTGCCGCTGATCCGGTGTAAGTGTATTCGTAAAATCATTTACGAGCCTTGAGGGGTTGGGCCGCTCCGGGATCGACTGTGCACACAAGGTAAACGTGCAAAGCAGGAAAGAAAAAAAGGAAAGTATTTTTATTGAAAGCCTCATTTGTATTTGTAATTAATGGCCGAAAATGATCTCATCCGGCAATTCATTTTTATCTTCCGTAGGATCGTATGGAAATTTTTCTTTGAGCGTTTGCCCTATCCGATGTATACAATGTTCTATCCCTCCGCAGACATCATGAGCGGAAAATTCAGTCAGCATTGTTTTTACCGCTTCGTTCCAATAATCTGCACCTGTAGCTTTATAAATGCCTTCGTCACCGAAGAGGGCAAGTTCTTTATGGGAAGTTGCTATATACAGCAGTACCGCATTACGATGGTCTGTTTCATCCATCTGCAACTGAAAGAATATTTCACGGGCACGCTCCATGGTATCTACCAGCGGATTGTGGCGTTCTACGTATATTCGGATCTCACCACAGGTCTGTTGTTCAGCATCACGTATAGCTTGCACAATGCGTGATTTTTCTTCCGGAGAAAAATATTCCTTTTTCTTAAAGAGTGGGAAAATGCTCATTAGAATTTAATTTCTGTTGCTTTGTCTGCACCGCTGTCACTGCTGAAACCATTACGTGGATGAAAGCCGAACAGACCCGCGACCAATTTTGTAGGGAAACCTCTCACGCTGCCGTTATAATCCTGTATGGATTTGTTGAAATCCTTTCGGGCTACTTTGATGCGGAGCTCTGTACGCTCCAATTGAGTTTGCAAAGTTGTAAATGCTCTCTGTCCCTGCAGCTCCGGGTATTTTTCCATGCTGATGAGGAGCCTGTTTGCGGCAGTAGCTAAAGCATCCTGTGCTTTTTGCTGAGCGGCGTAGCCTTCCGGCGTTGCATCAGCCGTACTCACATTCACAGAAGTTGCTTTTGCTCTTGCTTCTGCAATATCTGTAAGGGTACTCTGCTCAAAATTGGCACCGCCTTTTACCGTATTTACAAGATTGGGAATGAGGTCCACCCTGCGCTGGTACGCATTCTGCACCTCACTCCACTGTACCTTTACTTTTTCCTCTTTTTTTACCAAGCCATTATAAGTAACGATGAGAAATAATCCCAGCAATACTGCAATGCCCCCGATAATATAAACGGATCTGTTCTTATTATTCATTGCCTGAAAGTGAAATGATCAACTATTTTTTGAAGTCGTCAAAATTTACATCCACTTTCTTTTCAGCACCCGCATCTGCCTGGAAACCTGCTTTAGGACGGAAACCGAAAATGCCACCAAGTATATTCATTGGGAAAGAACGAACTTTTGTATTGTATACATTCACTTCGTCGTTGTAAACCTTGCGGGAATTTTTGATGTTATTCTCAATTCCTTCCAACTGGCTTTGCAGTTTCATGAACCCTTCAGTGGCACGCAATGTAGGATATGCCTCTACGGTAGCAAGTAACCTGCTTAATGAACCGGAGAGCTGTCCCTGTGCAGCCTGGTATTCTGCGATTTT
>JBGTJG010000133.1:0-3841 GCA_041745235.1 Ferruginibacter sp.
TTGTAAAAGTTCTTGCCGTTGCAGCACAAATGGATATGCTTAAAAATAAAATAAAGCAGAACGGGCATTTTAAAAACTTAGAAGGATTTTCATTTCCCTAAAGCAATTTCATGGTAACACTTTGTTTGGATTTCGGTAACACGCGGCTTAAAGCTGCTCTATTTACCGGCCCTGATATGCACGAAGAAATTGTGTTACCGGACGGCTCCTCTGCCACTGTCAATTCGCTTCTGGAAAAGCATCATCCCCACAGATGCATTTTATCTTCTGTAATAAATCATGAAAGTGAAATTGAAGATCTGATTGCCTCAAAGACCGTTTTCCATAAACTATCTGTTTCTACAAAATTGAATTTTACCACTCCCGTGGGCAAACCGGAAACGATCGGGGCAGACAGGCTCGCACTCATTGCAGCAGCAGTTCATTTTCACCCGAGAAAGAACAATCTTATCATTGGCCTGGGAAGCTGTATCACTTACAATTTTGTAAACCAAGACCACCAGTTTCTCGGAGGAGGTATATCCCCTGGGATGGATATGCGGTTCCGGGCAATGCATGAGTTCACCGCCAAATTACCATTAGAAAAAGCCTCATGGAATTTCCCACTTGTTGGTTATGATACGAAAAGCAATTTGCAGAGCGGTGTTTTGCACGGTATGGCGGCAGAGATTGAAGGCATTTTAAGCCGCTACACCAATAAATACGGGAACTTTAACGCGGTTTTAACCGGGGGCAATTCCTCCTATTTTGCCGGGCAGCTTAAAACCCAGATATTTGCCGACCATAACTTTTTATTCAAAGGATTGTATGCACTCAGCGAAATTAACTGCCCCCGTTAAACAAATTACCCTTTTCATTTTTGTAGTTTTCACTTACACATTTGCTTCTGCACAGGATAATTCACCCTACTCCCGATATGGCTTGGGAGATATCGTCCCTTCGCAAAATATGGTAAGCCGCGGCATGGGAGGCATCACAGCCGGTCTTATAGATTCGTCAGGTTTTCTTCCTTACTCACAGTCAATAAATTTAAATAACCCCGCTTCTCTCGGTAGCCTCAACACTACCCTTTTTGACTTCGGTGCAGAGATTGACATTAGGAATCTGAAAAGCAATTCATCTCCTGAAAAATTTACTGCCGTTAATACGATCATTTCTTACCTCCAACTTGGTTTTCCGATTACTCCTAAGCGAATGGCAGCAAAAGGTAATTATTGGGGTATATCTTTTGGCCTGCGGCCTGAAACACGGGTCGGCTACAAAATTATTGCAGCAGACAGGCTCGTAGGTATTGACAGCATATCAACCTTATTTGAAGGAAGCGGTGGCCTCAACCGGGCTAATTTCAGTACAGGTATTAAATTTAAAAGGCTTAGCCTTGGCCTTAGCACAGGTTATAGCTTCGGAAACAGGGAAACCAGTACAAAACTTGGTTTTAATAATGATACGGTAAGATACATGCAATCCAATACACTTGCACAGGCGCGGTTCGGTGGTGTGTTTTTAAACCTCGGTGCACAATATGCCATCAGATTGCAAAACAAAAGTGTACTACGGCTTGGTGTTACTGCTAATCTCAAGCAAAACCTACGGGCTAAAAGGGATAATGTAAATGAAACTTTTCAGTACAGTAATGATGGCTCGGTCATTTCAATAGATACCGTGAACTTTTCAAAAGATAGCCCCGGCACGATTACATTGCCTGCTTCTTTTACCGGTGGATTTACTTACACGAACGATCATTGGGTCTACGGGGCCGACGTGGAATACAGTACCTGGTCTCAGTTCAGGTATTTTGGTGCAAAGGATGCTGTGCAGGATAATGTTACTGTTCGTATGGGTGCACAATACTATCCTGCCCGTATAAATACTCCGTCTAACAAATATTGGAGCTTTGTAAGATACCGTGCAGGTTTTTATTACGGAAATGATTACATAAACTTGAATTCAAACCGTCCGGCTTACGGAGTTACTTTTGGCGCGGGCCTGCCGCTTACATCGTTTCGCCGCCTGCGTTTAGGCGAATTTGTAACGCTGAATGCGGGGGCAGAAGCAGGACAGCATGGCAATAAAAGTAATTTGGGCATTCGTGAAACCATTCTCCGGTTTAACTTTGGCGTTGCAATGACCGCTGCCTGGTTCCAAAGACGCAAATACGATTAATACTTTTTTCAGCATATGTTTGGTACCACTAAAAATATTTTGAAAGCAGCCTTTTTTTCAGGTTGCTTTTTTTTATTTTCCTGCGAGAATGATCCGGGTATGGTGAACAACATCAACAAAAAAAATATAGGTACAGAACGGGCTACCGATATCAGCATTAATTATACAACCGGTGGCAGAACGAAAGCTATACTTACTGCCCCGCTCATGATCCACGTAGAGGATACCGGCACTTATTATGAATTTCCGAACTCACTTTACGCCGAGTTCTTTAACGATAGTGAGCAAAAGGAAACCAAGCTTACAGCTCTTTACGGAAAATATAAGGACGGTGAAAGCATCATTTACCTGCGTGACAGCGTTAAGATCATAAATATGCTGCGCGGAGATACGATCTATTGTGAGGACCTATGGTGGGACAGGAGCCGCACAGGCGTAGAATTTCATACAGATAAAAAAGTAAGTATAAGGCAAAAGGGCGGGCAGTATATGAACGGCTCCGGAATGGAAGCCAGCCAGAGTTTTAAAAATTATCATATGCTGCGACCGAGCGGTGTCATAAATTCCGGCGGAAACGGTTTTCCTCGATAAAACATGCCTGAAATAAAAAGCATAATACTTTACGGTATATCTAATTGTGATTCTGTAAAGAAAGCAATGCGCTTGCTGAAGGAAAATAATGTTGCCTTCAGGTTTCATGATTTTAGTAAAGATGGGCTCAGCAGAGAAAAGATCATCGAATGGCTCAGCATGCATCCTCTCCAAAAAGTACTTAATAAGAAAAGCACCGCGTGGAGAATTTTGTCACCTGAAGAACAGCAGACAGCAGAAACTGAAACGGGCGCCGTAAATTTGATCATGCAATATTCGAATCTGATCAAAAGGCCTGTTGCAGAAATATCAGGTACAACATTGATCGGGTTTGATGACAAAGAATACAGAACGGCACTCAACCTTTAATAAGTATGGCCGATATTTTTTTAGTACTTAATGCTACTTTTACGCAGGGCATAAGCCGGAAAAGAGAATGCGTTTTCCGGGCATGCGCCCGATGCGCCTATTAAATAGCTCTGCAATAATTAAACTTTAAAAAATACAAAATGAAAAGAAATGCAACAGCCGTATGGCAAGGCACAGGAAAAGAGGGGAAAGGACATCTGACCACTCAGAGTACCACCCTGAACAAAACGCAGTATTCTTATAACAGCCGCTTTGAAAACGGCGTAGGCACAAACCCGGAAGAGCTTGTAGCCGCAGCACATGCAGGGTGTTTTACAATGAAGCTGAGCTTCATATTGAATGCAGCAGGCTTGACCGCAGATGAAATAGAAACCAAATGTGACATCGATCTTAATGACGGTACCATCACTTCTTCTCACCTTACTGTAAAAGCAAAAGTACCGGGGTTGGAGAAAGAAAAATTTGATGAATACGTGGCAGATGCAAAAGCGAACTGCCTGATCTCTAAATTATACAATACTGAGATAACTGCGGAAGGTACTCTGGTTTAAGAATAACAATAGCCGGAAAGTCGGCAAGACGTCTTTTCTGATATATGATCACGTTTTACCGCTTTCCGGCAAAATACGTTTTATGCCTTTAGATAATAAAACCATCATAATTACGGGTGCAAGCCGAGGTATCGGGAAAGCAATTGCACTACGCCTTGCAAAAGAGG
>JBGTJG010000134.1:0-4313 GCA_041745235.1 Ferruginibacter sp.
TCAATCAAAGGAAAATCAACAGAAGAAATAAGAGCCACAGTAGAGCAAAGTATGGCTGATGGGTTTACCCCAACCCTTGCCTTTATATTCATCTCAATTAAACAGGATAGAAAAGCCATTTGCGAAATACTTCATCAGAAAGGAATAGATGTGGTAGGTGCCACTTCAAGTACGGAATTCATTGCCGGATACCAGGAGGAAGGATCGGCCGTTATATTATTACTTGATATAAAAAAAGAATATTACAGCATTTTATTTCAGGAGGTTGGCAGTATGTCTGTGAGTGATGCCGGGGCACAAATGGCAAACTCAGCACTGCAGCATTTCAAAAACCCTGCGTTTATTCTCTTCAGCAGCGGCTTATCTGTTGCAGGTAAAATGATGGATGGGGAAAGCCTCATCCACAGTATTGAAAAAGTTGCGGGGCCACAGGCAAACATGTTTGGCGGCATGGCCGGAGATGATATGACCTTTACAGGCACCTATGCTTTTACATATGCTCAATCCACAGATTATGGAATGGCTGTGTTGGTTTTAAATGAAGACAAAGTTAGCTTACATGGTATGGCAGTCTCGGGATGGAAACCGATTGGTGTTACCCGAACTGTTACAAAAAGTGAAGGCAATCATATTTATACAATTGACAACCAACCTGCACTTGATCTTTATTTGCGATACTTGGGCAGTGTTTTGCCCTCGGCTGAGAATGAACATCAATTTTTTGAAAACCTCGGCAATCAATATCCTATTCAAATTGAAAGGGCAAATAGGGAAGCTCTGATGTGTAATCCAATCGGATTTGACAGAGGAAAAAATGCATTGGTGTGTGAAATAGAAGTAAAGGAAGGCTCCATGTTTCGCTTTTCTACTCCCCCCGATTTTGATATTGTTGATACAATCATAAGAGAAGCTTCTGATCTTAAAAAGCAGGTTCAAACCAATGCTGATGCCCTGTTGATATTTTCCTGTGCAGGCCGGCTTGCGGCATTAGGCCCCATGGCACAACAGGAAAATGAAGGATTAGCCGAAGTTTGGAATTCGCCAATGGCCGGTTTTTATTCTTACGGTGAATTCGGGCGGTCTGTAAACGGGAAGCATGAATTTCATTCAACTACTAATAGCTGGGTAGCAATAAAAGAAAAATAGATTCATGCAAGCAAAATCCATCAAAGGAAAATCAACAGAAGAAATACAATCTGCATTAGATGAAAGTATGACCGACGGTTTTAAACCAACTTTAGCCATTGTATTTTTATCCGTTAAACAAAACAGTACGGCAATCTCCGAATTATTTGATGACAAAGGCATTCAGATATTTGGTGTTACTACCGCCGGTGAGTTTGTAGATGATGAAATAGAAACCAACAGCATTGTTATCCTTTTGCTCGATATGAGAGCACCTTATTTTAGAATTACATTTTTGGAAACAAGCCCGGCAACTGTTCTGCAAGATGCTGTTCAATTAGGTGAAACAGGAATAGAAGCATTTAAACATCCTGCATATATTATAGCTAACAGTGGTGTATCATTAGATGGTGAACCCATTGTTCAGGGAATCTTACAGGCATTTGAAAGCAACGCATCAAAACGTCAGAAAGAAGTTACCATCTTCGGGGGAAAGGCAGGTGATGATCTGGTGCTTGAATCAACCTTTGTTTTTACCAACAATAAAAACAGCAACTGCGCTTTATTAGCATTGATTATTGATGAAGATAAAATAGACATAAGAGGTATTGCTACCTGTGGCTGGAATGCTATAGGTACTAACAAAACGGTTACGAAAAGTGAAGGAAATACGGTATACACTATTGATGATAAACCCGCATTAGATATGCTGATGAATTTCCTCGGTGTAGAAATAAAAGAAGATAGCGAAAGTGATATTACCACCTTCCTGAGCTCTTGGTATTATCCGTTGCAATTAGAAAGAGAAAATGCAGAACCCGTTATCCGTACCGCCATGTATGCCAATCGCAAAGAGCGTTCGCTTATTTGCTCCGGCAATGTGCCGCAAGGGTCTAAAATAAAGTTTTCGATGCCGCCTGATTTTGATTCTATTGATAAAGTAGTGGCAGATTGCAAAAGCATCAAAGACGATGCACAACAAGAAGCCGATGCGTTAATTATGTTTTCCTGTGTAAGCAGGCATTTATCATTTGGGTTGGTTATAAAAGAAGAAATAGCGCAGGTGCAAAAAATTTGGGATGTACCCATGGCAGGCTTCTTTACGTATGGCGAATATGGAAAAGCAAAAACGGGCAAGAATGAATATCATAATAATGCCTGTTGCATAGTAGTATTAAAAGAAAAATAATTCCGGAAGTAATGCAAGCAAAATCAATAAAAGGAAAAACAACAGAAGCAGTACAATCTGCATTAGATGAAAGTATGGCCGACGGTTTTAAACCAACACTCGCCATTGCCTTTATTTCTAAAAGTATGGACAGGATGGCCATTACAACAATATTGGACCGGGCAGGCATTACCGTTTTTGGCTGCACCACCAATGGTGAGTTCATTGATGAACAACCGGAAAAGAACTCCGCTGCCATTTTGTTGCTTGATATGAAAAGGGAAAATTTCCGGGTATATTTTGAAGAATTCAATAACGCTGATTACCGGAAAACCGCACGAGACATTGCACAAAAAGCAAAAAATACATTTGCCGTTCCCGCATTTTTAATAGGAATAAGTAACGCACATGCCGATGGAGAAGAAGTATTGCGTGGCATTGAAGATGTTGCGGGGCCGGCAGTTAATGCCTTTGGCGGAGCTGCCGGAGATGATTATACATTTTCTGAAACATTTGTATTTACTAACGGGAAAAACAGCGGCAACGCAATGGTCTGCATTGCAGTAAATGAAGCCTGCATTGAAATAAAAGGAATTGCTACCTGCGGTTGGAAGCCGGTGGGCACTGAAAAATTGGTAACTAAAAGCGAAGGCAACCATGTGTACACGGTAGATGATCTCCCTGTGCTGGACCTTACGACAAAATACGGCGGCATAGAAAACGTAACACCTGAAAATGAAAATTTATTAATAGAAATAGCCGCCAATTTTCCCTTGCAATTGCAGCGGGAAAAAGGAGACCCGGTTATGCGGCCGGGTTTGGTAATTGATTGGAGCGACCGTTCATATTATACCAGTGGTGCTGTACCGCAGGGATCAAAAGTTCGCTTCTCTCTTCCTCCCGATTTTGATGTAATTGATAAAGTAGTGAAGGGTGCAGAAAATTTAAAAGCAACAGAAATGCCCGAAGCGGATGCGTTAGTTGTATTTAGTTGTGCAGGAAGAATACTTTCTCTGGGGCCGCTGATGGGTCAAGAACTTGAAGGTGTAAAAAATGTATGGAATGTACCGATGGCCGGTATGTTCAGCAATGCGGAATTGGGGAGAGCTACGGGAGGAAATTTGGAAATGCATAATTTAACTACCTGTTGCATAGCATTAAAAGAAAAATAATTAAACAAGATAAAACGATGATCAAACTAACTGTATTGTACGGTCACCCGGCAGATACCGCTGCTTTTGAAGATTATTATGCCGACACACATTTACCGCTTGCAGCAACCATGAAAGGTTTTGAAAAAGTGGAGTACACAAAATTTCTAAGTGCACCCGATGGATCGCAGGCATCATTTTACCGCATGGCCGAATTTTGGTTCAGCGGCCCTGAAATATTAAAGGCAACTATGGGCTCAGCAGAAGGACAAGCC
The DNA here is from genome assembly GCA_041745235.1 of Ferruginibacter sp. GTDB lineage: Bacteria > Bacteroidota > Bacteroidia > Chitinophagales > Chitinophagaceae > Ferruginibacter. The sequence continues at coordinate 3,720 of JBGTJG010000134.1, forward strand.
ACTGCTGCAGACCTTGCCAACTTTGCCACAGGCGGCGTAAAACTATTGGTAGGGGCAGTAGAAAATTAAAAGATGTATAACTATGCTCGCAAAAACAATAAAAGGATCTTCCGCCGATGATATTCAATCATCCCTGTCTGCAATTTTAAATGAGGGATACAAACCAACGCTTGCCATTGTTTTTATTTCAGTAAAGCAAGATCGTGAATCTGTATGTCGCTTATTACATAGTGAAGGCATTCAAATTTTCGGTTCCTCAACATCCGGCGAATTTATCAGCCCGGAAATATCTGAAGGGGGTATAGTCATCATGTTGCTTGATATTAATCCTGCTTACTTCAAATTATTATTTTTTGAAACAGGAGAAAACTCAGCTTACGAGATGTCACAGCAATTGGGAGCCGAAGGAAAAAATATCTTTAAAAACCCGGCATTCATTATTGCATCCGGGTGGTTACAAACCGACGGAGAGGAAATTATAAAAGGCATTGAGGAAGGTTTTGGTACCGCTGTAACCATTTTCGGAGGCATGGCAGGAGATGATCTGCAGCTAAAAGAGCCGGTAGTATTTACAAATAATAAACACAGCAATAA
>JBGTJG010000135.1:0-5205 GCA_041745235.1 Ferruginibacter sp.
CATGTTTTTCGTATCTACTGTTATCGCAGTAGCACCTGCCGGGGCAGTAACTGTAAACCATACATCCGTATCTACAAAATTACCGCAGGTAGGTACAGGAATGCCCGCTCCTGAAGTAGCACTTCCATCCACATTACTGTAGGTAGTGTAACTGCAAACTGCACCTGCAGTAAGGGTTATAGCGCTTATCGTACTGCCGTTACAGGGATCATCATTTATAGGCACCTGCGCAGATACCCGTAAAAAGCCCAATGCTAAAAATGCAAAAAAAAGCAGGTGTTTTTTGCTTTGAAATTTAAAACCCAATAAATTTTTGAGGAATGTAGAATTATGCATAGATAAATATTTCCAATTTTTTAATAATGTTATCGAGGTATTTTTATCTCTGATATTTATCAATATAGATTAAATAGGGAGTAATAATACCGGAATATCAATCCGCTAAAGTTATTAAAAAAACTTAACTTTTAAAAAAATATGCCTGATTAATTAAATTAAGTTATCGCAGTTAACTGAACATTCGGGAGGGTAGTGAGATTTTTAATTACGGAATTCGTTTTTTCATCCGAAATGCCAACCGTTAGTTCAGAAAAAAGACTCTCATTCCGCTGCAGAATTATACAATTGTGTTGTTTAATAACCCCCATTACTTCATTTGTCTCTGTATAATTAAACTGTATAAGCCATTTATTAATTAATTCTTTACGAATTGTAGGTGTAACCTGCAATACCATTGAAGCTGCTGATTTGTATGCATTGATCAGACCGGGAACACCCAACAGTGTTCCGCCAAAATACCTTACAACAATAATCAACACATCAGTTAGCTCTTTACTGTCTATGCGTCCGAGAATTGGCTTTCCGGCCGTACCCGCGGGCTCCCCGTTATCGGCGCTTCGGAAATTATCCTTATTGTTTCCTACCCTGTATGCATAGCAAAAATGGGCTGCTTTGGGGTGTTGTTTTTTTAAAAGCTGAAGGTAATGTTTAAGTTTTGAGACTTCAGGGAAAGGATAGGCATAAGCCAGAAAACGACTTCCCCTGTCTTTAAATTCCGCAGTACTTTCTGCCTCAATAGTATTATAAAAACTCATTTTCGCAGTTTTTATAAATTGATATGCTGTCAGAAAAAATATTTTGTGTGCCGATCAACGCTTCATTAATGAGGCGGGGGGCAGAAATTCCCGAATTAATAAAAAGATCATTATTAGTAAGTACCCGTGCTTCATCCCACAGCCCGGCGTTTATAAAAGACTGTAAGGTTATGCTGCCTCCTTCAATCATTATTGAATTAATCTGATCTATTGCAATAACACTCACTGCATATTCTGCAATATTATTCTGACCGTCTGTTTTGTAAAAAATATTATTGCCGATTGTTTCTTTTTTGTTTCTGTTCAGTATTAAAGTTTTGGCTTTACCATCAAATACTTTTGCAGCAGGAGGAATTTTCAAATCCCGATCAAAAATAATACGTACAGGATTCTTCCCGGTCCAATGTCTTACTGTTAGGGCAGGATCATCATTTAAAACTGTTTCTGTGCCTGCTAATATCCCTGATTCTTCAGAGCGCCATTTATGTACCAGGCGATCAGTAAATGCATTTGTTATTTTAATGGTCTTCCCGCTTTTTCCGCCTATTTTTCCATTTTTACTCTGGGCCCATTTAAGAATAATGTAAGGCCGTTTTTTTTCATGGAAAGTAAAAAAGCGTTTATTCAGTTCCCTGCATTCCATTTTCAGAATGTTTGTTTCCACCTGTATGCCCGCAGCACGTAATTTTTCAATACCACTGCCGTTTACTTTCTCAAAGCTGTCTTCGCAACCGATAACCACAGAAGGAATGCGGTTTTTAATAATAAGATCTGCGCAAGGCGGCGTTTTCCCGAAATGGCTGCAGGGTTCCAGGGAAACATACAATGTACTGTTATGAATCAGATCAATATTCGCCTGAGCTACGCTGTTTAAGCATTCTACTTCTGCATGAGATCCACCGCAGGCTTTATGATAGCCCTCTCCTATGATAAGCCCTCCATTTACCAGTACAGCGCCTACCATCGGATTGGGAGCGGTATTTCCTATACCCTGCGCCGCAAGATCAAGACACCTCTTCATAAATTTTTCATGCTCCGTCACCGCTCAAAAATAAGCAACACAAAATAAACTACGTTTGCATTATGACATTTCGGGAATTCTACAGCCTGTATCTCGATGAATTAAAATCAATCTACAGCAAAGGAGAAACTGCAGCTGTTACAGATACTGTCTTTCGTTTTTTTGCCGGACTTTCAAGAACAGATCTGATTACAAAAGGTCATTTGATCCCTGATGAAAAGGTCTCCTCCGCTTTAAAAGTTTCTCTTTTACAATTAAACGAGAACGTACCCGTACAATACATAACCGGCGAGGCATGGTTCAGTGGCCTTCGTTTCCGGGTTGATAAAAATGTACTCATCCCAAGGCCGGAGACGGAAGAACTTGTGCAGGAAGCCGTTCAATTTTTAAAAGGAAGTATAGGAAAAAATGTTTTAGAGATTGGCTCAGGGAGCGGTTGTATCCCGATTACGATAAAAAAATATGCACAGGGTGTGCAGGTGTTATCGGTAGAATTAAGCAAGGCAGCGCTTGATGTCTCTGAAGAAAATGCAGCAGCGAATAAGGTTGATATTGATTTCCGGAAAATGGATTTCTTAAATGAAAATAGTTGGAAAGATCTGCCGATGTTTGATGTGATCATCAGCAACCCGCCTTATATCCCTGAAGAACAAAAACACATGCTTGATAAGAATGTATCCCTTCATGAACCAAGCATAGCGTTATACGTTCCGCAAAATGACCCTTTCATTTTTTATCGTAAAATATGTTTGTTTGCAAAAACCAGATTAAAACAAACCGGGATGATTTTCCTTGAAGTTGATTCCGGCGCTGCACAACAAACCGCTGAGATCTTTTCAGAAGAAAATTTTATCACTAAAATAAAAAATGACCTCTCGGGAAACGAACGCTTTGTTATTGCCTGTAAATAATCTGCATAAAAAACTGCCAATGAAGCGGCAGTTTTAAAATAGTTAAAAAAAAGAAATTATTTATTATTTTCCTTCATCTGCGTCATCGCCATTATCTGCTTCATCGTTTTCTCCATTCCGTCACTGCCGCCGTCAAGAAAGATCACATTACCTTTTCCGTACTCTGCAAAGTTTTTAATGGCTTCTACCCACATACTGAAGAGAATAACATTTGTATCAAGATTCGCCTGTTTCATCTCTGAAGCTGCCTGGCTCATACCCTTTGCTACTTCTTCCCTGAATAATGCCACACCCTGACCCCGCAATTGTGCAGCCTGCCTTTCTGCTTCTGCGGCTATTTTTATAGCATTACCTTCTGCCTCTGCAGATTTGGTTTTTGTGATAAGCAAGGCCTGGCCTTCATTCTCTGCAGCAGCTTTCAGGTTATTACTTGCCACAACCTTACTCATACTTGCTATAATAGCTTCATCGAAGGTGATATCATTGATCTGCAGATCCTGTAAATGGTACCCCCAGCTTTCAAGAGCCACATCTACCTGCTCTTTTACATTTTCTACAATATCCCGGCGTACATTCAATACCTCTGCCTGCTTTTTTGTGGAAACAAAGGCACGTATACTTCCTTCTACAGTGCGTATTAATGCCTGCATGAGATCTTTATCACTTATAAACTTAAACGCAACTCTTTGTATAGTTTCTTCATGCTCATTTTGAACAGAGTAAAGGAGCATTGACTTAAAATAAACATTTGCCTGATCTACAGTAACTGCCTGAAATTCGAGCTCTACAGACCGGTTTTGGATACTTACTTTTTTATAGATCTGCTCAAGGAAAGGAATTTTAAAATTGAGGCCCGGGCGCATAATGCGGCGGTATTTTCCGAACATCGTTACCACACCTATCAATCCCTGGTTTATGGTAACGAAGCATCCGAGAAGGGCAAAAACCAATAGGACCACCCACCAGTATTCTCTTAAAAAATCCATAGCAATTTAGTTTTGTATCGGAAAGGTAATTGATTTTATCTTTAGCATTCCTAATACGCGTTTATGAAAAAATTATATCAAACAGGGGTAGTGTTTCTTTTTGCCACTATTCTGTCAGCCACTCCTTCCATTGCCCAGAAAAAGATTAAAAAATCACAAACCCCGATTGAACAAAAAGAAGTCGTTCCGGATTCTTCAGCAGAAGAGCTGCCTATTCCGGATCCCATCGGATTGGTAAGCGACTTCGGAAATTTATTTACTCCGGGTCAGGAAGACACGCTTTCTGAGATGATCAGGAATTTTAAAGACAGCACACAGGATGAGATTGCTATTGCAGCATGGGACACACTTCATTTAATTCCTTCAGATATGGATGCTTATGTAACCCGGGTTACAGAAGCATGGGATGTCGGTGATAAAGGAAGGGGCAACGGCATTGTAATTGCTTTTTCCGTACAGTTAAGAAAGATCAGGATACTGAATGCTACCGGTGGCCTCACTGACAAAGACTCCAGGGAGATAGTTCATAAAATTATGCTCCCGTATTTTGCAGCTAAAGATTATTACCGCGGCACACTCATGGGTCTGCAGGCTGTGATAAAAAAATTAACTTTTTAACCCATGTCATCGTTTATATTTTCCACGTGTTTTCGGAATATAATATCAGGTAAATGAAAGTTTCCGGTTTCTCATTTATTAAGGATGCCATTAAAATGCAGTATCCAATTAAAGAAGCTATTCAGTCTATCTTACCGCTTTGCGATGAGGTGATAGTAGCTGTGGGACAATCCAATGATGGCACCCGGGAATTAGTAGCATCTATAGATAAAAAAGTAAAAATTATTGATACGGTTTGGGATTTTTCTCTTAAGGAAGGTGGACGTGTGCTTGCCTCAGAAACCGATAAAGCTTTCAGAGAAATAACCAAGGATACCGATTGGTGCATTTACATTCAGGGAGATGAAGTGTTGCATGAAGATGGCTACGATGAAATAAGATCGGCCATGGAAAAATGGAAGGATAACAACAATATTGACGGCCTGCTTTTAAAATACAGGCATTTTTTCGGTTCGTACGATTATGTGGGCATTGAGGCACACTGGTATCGCCATGAAATAAGGGTGGTAAAAAACAATAAAGATATTTTTTCTTTTCGGGATGCACAGGGGTTCAGAAAAGGAGAAAATAAAAAA
>JBGTJG010000136.1:0-5743 GCA_041745235.1 Ferruginibacter sp.
TTACCAAACTCGGATTTAAGTGCGGGCTTATCAGCACGATTGAAAATAAGATCGGAGATGAAATTATTCCAGCCACACATACCACGCCTGATGCCATCAACCTTAATGCCTTGCTGAAAGAAATGAAAGATGCGGGCTGCAAATATGTCTTTATGGAATGCAGCAGCCATGCAATTGAACAGCATCGTATAGCAGGTTTGGGTTTTAAAGGCGGCATATTTACAAACATTACACACGATCATCTGGATTATCATAAAACATTTGATGAATACATCCGTGTAAAGAAATCATGGTTCGATGCAATGCCGGCAGCAGCATTTGTGATCAGTAATGCCGATGATAAGCGTGGCGCGGTGATGTTTCAAAATACTGCGGCAAAAAAATATTATTTCAGCCTGCGGACAGTTGCAGATTTCAAAGGAAAGATATTAGACAACAGCCTTAGCGGATTGCATATGACGGTAAACGATACTGATGTTTATTTTAAAATGATCGGTGAATTCAATGCGTATAATTTATTAGCAGTTTACGGTACGGCCATTTGTATGGGCATGAGAAAAGAAGAAATATTAACTGCACTCAGTGATCTTGAAGGAGCAGAAGGGCGCTTTGATTATGGCGTGAGCAGCAAAGAAAATATCATAGGGATTGTAGATTATGCGCATACACCGGATGCATTGTTAAATGTATTGGCTACAATAAAAAATCTGCGCCGGGGCCACGAAAAAATTATAACGGTTATTGGCTGCGGCGGCAACCGCGACAAAGCCAAGCGACCTGTAATGGCTGAAGTAGCATGTGAGCACAGTGATAAGGTAATTCTTACAGCAGATAATCCCCGTAATGAAAATGCGGAAGACATTCTTAGGGATATGGAAGCAGGAGTTAATGCCGCGGCAAAAAGAAAATATATAACAATAGCAGACAGGAGAGAGGCAATTAAAACAGCAGTGAGCCTGAGTAATAAAGAAGACATCATTTTGGTAGCAGGAAAAGGACATGAAAAATACCAGGAGATAAACGGCGTAAAGCATGCATTTGATGATAAAAAAGTGTTGAGGGAAATGTTTGAGCTGTTGGAAAAATAGAAGCGAAGGAAATAAGCACATTAGATAATTTATATGTTGTATCATTTTTTTGATTGGTTAACAAATCACTGGGAAATCTCAAGATTCCCGGGCAGCAGGCTGTTTCAGTTTATCAGCTTCAGGGTAATTGCTGCGTTGATCATTTCGCTGGTAGTTACAACACTTTATGGTAAAAAGCTGATCAGGTTTTTACAAAAGAAACAATTGGGAGAAACAGTACGGGATCTTGGCTTGCCAGGAGAACAACAGAAAAAAGGAACACCAACAATGGGCGGCCTTATTTTGATATTAGGAATAGTGCTTCCCACATTGTTACTCGCAGATCTGGATAAAGTATATATCAGGATTATGCTCCTATGCGTGATATGGATGGGAGGCATTGGATTTATAGATGATTACCTTAAAATAAAAAGTAAAAGAACTGCTAAGGAAAAAGGTGAAGATTATAAGAAGGCTGACAGTGATGGCCTCGCCGGTAGTTTTAAAATTTTCGGGCAGGTAGTGTTCGGATTGATCCTGGCTGTTACTCTATATTTCAGCCCGAGCGTTACGGTGAAAAGAGAAATTATATCCGTAAGCAGCGGCCAGTTGCAAAGAGGTGAAAGAAAATTAAATGAGGACACTATAATCTTAGATGGCAAGGCGCATCGTTTTGTAACGGTTAAGACACCGATCACGACGATTCCATTTGTAAAAAATCATGAGTTTAATTATGCCAAGTTGTTACCGGAGAGTTTGGCAGATTATACGTACCTGGTCTATATTCTGATTGTAATATTTATCGTTACGGCCGTATCCAACGCTGCTAATATTACAGACGGTCTGGATGGCCTTGCGACCGGTATCAGTGCTATAATAGGAATATGCCTGGGCATTTTTGCATACGTAAGCGGCAATGTAAATTTTGCCGAATACCTCAATATCATGTACATCCCCAACCTGGGAGAGCTATCCATTTTTATAGCAGCATTTGTAGGAGCATGTGTAGGATTTCTATGGTACAATTCTTACCCGGCACAGGTGTTCATGGGGGATACCGGTAGCCTCGCATTAGGCGGCGTAATAGCTGCACTCGCTATAATTGTCAGGAAAGAATTACTGATTCCGATCTTCTGTCTCGCATTTTTTGTAGAGCTGAGCAGTGTAATGATTCAGGTGAGTTATTTCAAATACACCAAAAAGAAATACGGCGAAGGAAGAAGAGTGTTTTTAATGAGTCCGCTGCATCACCATTATCAGAAGCTTGGTTATCATGAAAGCAAAATAGCAGTGCGTTTTTGGATCCTTACAATATTGTGTGTGGCGGTATCAATAGCAACATTAAAACTGAGATAAAAATTAAAAGCTGAACAAAACAATTGCCATACTAGGTGCAGGAGAAAGCGGAACCGGCGCAGCTATTCTCGCTAAGAAAGAAGGGTTTGATGTATTTGTAAGTGATGCGGGAATGATAAACGAGACTTATAAAAAAGATCTTTTAAATAATGATATCGCTTTTGAAGAGGGAAAGCATACAGAGGAGAAAATTCTTTATGCGCATGCAGTTATAAAAAGTCCGGGCATTCCGGATGAAAATGAGATGGTGAGCAAGATAAGAAGCAAAGGGATAGAAGTAATGAGTGAAATAGAATTTGCTTACAGGTACAAAGGTGAAAGTAAAGTAATTGCAATAACCGGCAGCAATGGAAAAACTACAACCACTGCAATTACTTATCACCTGTGCAAGCTTGCAGGAGAAGATTGCGCTATGGTAGGGAACATCGGTTTTTCATTTGCCAGGCAGGTGGCTGAGGATCCGAAAAAACTGTATGTAGTGGAAGTAAGTTCTTTTCAGCTGGATGACATAAAAACTTTCAGGCCTGATGTGTCAATAATAACAAACATCACAGAGGATCACCTGAACAGATACAATTACGACGTGAACAATTATATAAAAAGCAAATTCAGAATTACGGAAAACCAAACGGAATCTGATGTATTTATTTACAACATGGAAGATGAAACAACGACAAATTATTTGAAACAACATTTTGTAAAATCTAAAGCGGCACCAATAACTATGAGAAAGGAATTACCCGAAGGAGCGTATCTGAGCAATGCGCAGATGCACATAAAATGGAAAGGAGAAGAGATGCAGATGAGCGTGGATGATTTTACCATAAAAGGAAAACACAATCAATACAACAGCATGGCAGCAAGCATGGCGGGTACCGCTATCGGTATCAGGAAAGAAAAGATAAGAGAAGCCCTGCAAACCTTTGAGAGCCTGGAACATCGCATGGAGCCCGTTGCCGTAATACGCGGCGTAGAATTTATTAATGACAGCAAGGCAACAAATGTGAACAGTACCTGGTATGCTTTGGAAACGATGAAGAAGCCGGTGATTTTAATTCTCGGCGGTGTAGACAAAGGCAATGATTATTCTGCTATGAAGGAGCTCGTTAATGAAAAAGTAAAAGCTATCGTGTGTATGGGGACTGAGAACAGGAAGATCCATGAAGCATTCGGAGATATCGTTTCGCTTATTGTGAATACAGAGAATGCCAAGGATGCAGTACAATCTGCTTTTCATTTTGCAGAAAAGGGTGACGTGGTTCTGCTAAGCCCGGCCTGCGCCAGCTTTGACCTATTCAAAAATTATGAAGACCGCGGCAATCAATTTAAACAAGCTGTGAAAGATCTGTAAATATAAATGACAGAACAAAGTACGATACGTGATTTTTTTAAGCCTGATCTGGCCAACATGGGGGGCAACCTTGTGCGCAGAACACGGGGCGACCGTGTAATCTGGGCGATTGTAATCATTCTTACGCTCGCCAGCCTGTTATTGGTTTACAGCAGTACGGGCTCTCTCGCTTATCGCATGAGCAAAAGCACGGAGAGTTATTTGTTCAAACAATTTGCCTTCATCATCCTCGGAATGGTGATCATTTATTTTGCACACAGGATCAACTATACGATCTACTCCAGGGTAGCATTGATTTTATTCCTTGTCTCCATACCATTATTACTTTATACTTTATTATTCGGTGTGCAACTTAATGCCGGCAGCAGGTGGATCAAATTACCCGTGATCAATATGACCTTTCAGACATCTGATCTGGCCAAGCTTGCCTTGTTTATGTACATGAGCCGCCAGCTGAGCCGCAAGCAACTTGTGATCAAAGATTTCAAAAAAGGGTTCTTGCCTATCGTTATACCGGTCGCGGTTATTTGTTTGCTGATAGCGCCCGCAAATCTTTCTACTGCAGTGCTGATAGCAGGAACAAGCTTATTGCTCATGTTCATTGGTCGGGTAAGCACCAAACATATTTTACTGACGATGGCGGTTGCAGCAATACCCATCATATTGCTTGTTTCAGTGGCAGTATCTACATATGATAAAAGCACAGGCAAAACAGGCAAGTTGCCGGCAATGTTATCCTCAGGTCGTGTGCCAACATGGATAAGCAGGATACAAACATTTATTTACAGTAAGAAGGAGGATGATAATGAAAAATTATACCAGATAAACCAGGCAAAAATTGCCATAGCGAAAGGTGGGTGGCTGGGCAGAGGGCCGGGCAACAGTGAACAAAGAAATTTTCTTCCGCACAGTTACAGTGATTTTATCTACGCGATCATCATTGAAGAATACGGAATTTTCGGCGCGGCATTTATTTGTGCTGTCTATTTGATATTTCTGTATCGATGTATCAGGATATATCGAAAGTGTCCATTTGCCTTCGGTGCATTCCTAGCACTTGCACTTAGTTTTACACTAGTGATACAGGCGGTAGCAAATATGGGAGTTAATGTGAACCTCTTTCCAAATACGGGTGTAACTCTTCCGTTGGTAAGTATGGGAGGAAGCAGCTTTTTATTTACCTGTCTTGCAATAGGTATTATACTGAGTGTATCACGTAACGTAGAGCAGCAAGAGGGTAGAGCAACTGCACAAAAAGCAAAAATAATTTCAGAACAGGAAGAAACTGTTCCTGCAACATGAATACTGATAATACTATAGTAAATCAGAACTACCAACCGGCGCTGCGGATCATCATAGCGGGCGGGGGCACCGGAGGGCATATTTTCCCGGCTATTGCCATAGCTAATGCAATTAAAAATAAGCGTCCTGATACAGAGTTCTTATTTGTAGGTGCCCGGGGAAAAATGGAAATGGAAAAGATCCCCCAGGCAGGATACAGGATTGAAGGATTAGATATAGCAGGTTTCAACAGGAGTTCATTGATCAAAAATATCAGTTTGCCTTTTAAGCTTATAAAAAGTTTTTTCCGTGTGTCGGAAATTATAAAATCATTTCGTCCTGATGCGGTGATTGGTGTAGGTGGATACTCCAGCTATCCTGTGTTGCGTTCGGCACAGGGAAAAGGGATACCCACATTTATTCATGAGAGTAATTCCTTTGCGGGCAAAAGCAATATTATGCTCGGTAAAAAGGCAACAAAAATATTTACGTCTTCTGCAGGGATGGAAAAATTCTTTGCTATAGAAAAGATAATGGTTACAGGCAATCCCGTTCGTCACATGATCAGTTATAATGCTGTTCCGCGGGAGAAAGCCCTCAGCTTCTTTGGTTTGAGCACAGAAAATAAGACTGTACTGGCAGTGGGTGGCAGCCTCGGCGCAAAAACAATTAATGAAGCAATTGATAA